>NZ_JBEXXX010000032.1:0-87117 GCF_040630635.1 Streptomyces sp. NPDC005761
GCCCGCGAGGTCTACCGCGCTCTGACCGTCACACCAACAGAACAAGTCACCCAAAACGACCTTGCTCCTGCAGCTTGACGTCTATAGGAGCATCCGCGACGCGAACGGCGTCACGAATTCACGATCTCGACCATCGGCGGGTGGTCGTTCCAGGTGCAGTAGACCGACACCGTCGTGTTGTCGTCCTTGGTGAAGTTCACCCGGATCCACGTCGTGTTCGTCCAGACCTGCACCGACCAGCCCTGCTCCGGAGTCGCCGACACCAGCTTCGCCGACTCCGTGCCGAGCTCGAAGACGATCCGGCCGCCGTCCGTCCGGTAACTCCTCGCCGTCCCGGACGCGGTGGCCGTGGCCGTCGGCCGCGGAGTGGCCGCCGGGGCGCGCGACGGCGTCCGGGACGGGGACGCGGACGGTTTCGGGGCAGGCCGGCGGGAAGCCGCCGGGCTCTTCGACGGGGACGGTTGCGGGCGGTGCGTCGAGGACGAAAGGTTCTCGGTGATGTCTCGGTCGCTCCGGGCACCCGCCGCGATCGGTACCGCGCGCGGCGGATCGTAAGCCGTGCCCGCCATCACGGTGTGCACACCCCACCACGACAGCGTGACCGCCGCGCCGGTGGCGAGCGACCACGCGAGCGCGTGTACGAGTCCTCGTTGCATCGGCCACATCCTGCACCACGACCCCGTGCGCTGTCCCCACCACCGCCACCGGGCGGACTGCGCGGGCCCCGATGGCGTACGGTGCCGCCCATGCCAAGTGTGCTCGTGGTCGAGGACGACCAGTTCGTACGTTCCGCCCTCATCCGGCACCTGACCGAGGCCTCCCACACGGTGCGGAGCGTGGGCACCGCGCTCGAAGCGCTGCGCGAGGTCGCCCACTTCCGGTTCGACGTGGTCATCCTCGATCTCGGGCTGCCCGATCTCGACGGCGCCGAGGCGCTGAAGATGCTGCGCGGCATCACCGACGTGCCGGTCATCATCGCGACCGCGCGCGACGACGAGAGCGAGATCGTCCGGCTGCTCAACGACGGTGCCGACGACTACCTGACCAAGCCGTTCTCCGTGGAGCACCTCTCGGCCCGGATGGCCGCCGTGCTGCGCCGCTCGCGGGCGGCCGGCGGCGAGGCCCCGCCGCCGCGCGTCATCCAGGTCGGGGGGCTCTCCATCGACCCGCTGCGGCGCCTGGCCGAACTCGACGGAACGGAACTCGACCTCACCCGGCGCGAGTTCGACCTGCTGACGTTCCTGGCCGGGCGGCCGGGCGTCGTGGTCCCGCGCAAGGAACTCCTCGCGGAGGTCTGGCAGCAGTCCTACGGCGACGACCAGACCATCGACGTCCATCTCTCCTGGCTGCGCCGGAAGCTGGGCGAGACCGCAGCCCGGCCCCGCTATCTGCACACCCTGCGGGGCGTCGGTGTGAAGCTCCAGCCGCCCGTCGCACCCCCGGAGCAGCCCGCATGAGATGGGCCCTGGTCAAGGTCTGCCTGGCCGTCACCGTGATGGTCGTGGTCGCCTTCGCCGTCCCCCTCGGACTCGTCGTCAAGGAGATGGCGCGCGACCGCGCCTTCTCCGACGCCGAACGGCAGGCGGCGACGATCGGCCCCACGCTCTCGATCACCACCGACCGCGCCGAACTCGAGAAGGCCGTCCTCACCACCGAACCGGGAGCCGCGGGCCGGATGGCCGTGCACGTGCCCGCGACCGCCGAGGCCGACAGCGTGGCGGTGGAGATCGGCAGCCGGCGCGCGACCCGCAAGGACCTGGAGACGGTACGGGAATCGGGGCGCGCCTCCATCACCGAGGTGACGGGCGGCTCCGCGCTGCTCCAGCCGACCGCGCTGGGTTCCGGCGGCGCCGCCGTCGTCGAGGTGTTCGTGCCCGAGGACGAGGTCTCCAACGGGGTCGCCACGGCCTGGCTGATGCTGGCGGGCGTCGGCGTCGCGCTGATCGTCGGCTCGGTCGCGGTGGCCGACCGGCTGGGCGTACGCATGGTGGAACCGGCCCGCCGCCTGGCGGGCGCGGCCCAGGACCTGGGGGAGGGGCGGCTCGGGACCCGGGTGCCGGAGGACGGGCCGACCGAACTGCGGTCCGCGGCCGTCGCGTTCAACTCCATGGCCGACCAGGTCGTCCAGCTCCTCGCCAACGAGCGCGAACTGGCCGCCGATCTCTCGCACCGGCTGCGCACCCCCCTCACCGTGCTCCGGCTCAACGCCGCCTCGCTCGGCGAAGGACCGGCGGCCGAGCAGACCAGGGCGGCCGTCCAGCAACTGGAGCGCGAGGTCGACACGATCATCAGGACCGCCCGCGAACAGCGCCCCCAGACCCAGGGGCAGAACACCGGGCCCGGGGCCGGCTGCGACGTCTCCGAGGTGATCCGGGAGCGGATGGACTTCTGGTCCGCGCTGGCGGAGGACGAGGGCCGCGAGGTGCGCCTCGCGGGGGTCGACCGCACGGTGCGCATCCCGGTCGCCCGGCCCGAACTGGCCGCCGCACTCGACGCATTGCTGGGCAACGTCTTCCGGCACACCGCGGAGGGCACCGCCTTCGCCGTCGACGTCCACCACAGCGGTGACGCGGTGATCGTGCTCGTCTCGGACGCCGGCGGCGGCATCGCCGACCCGAAGGCCGCACTGGCACGCGGCGGCAGCGGGCGCGGCGGGATGAAGGGGGCGGTGGGCTCGACCGGGCTGGGACTCGACATCGTCCGCCGGGTCGCCGAGTCCACCGGCGGCGATGTGCGGATCGGACGCTCGGTGCTCGGCGGCACGGAGGTACGCATCTGGATCGGGCTCGACGGGCAGCGTCCGCAGCGGCGCGGGCGCGGACACCGCGTGGGGCGGCAGCGGCGCGGAGTGTCCGGACGCGGTGCGAAGCTCCGATTCCGCTCCGGCGCGGGCCCCAACCTTTAGCGCGGCCGATGGGCTCCTTAAGCCAACCCTAAGAACATCAACTCCGGTCCGGATCATGCCGTTTGTCGGATTCGATGCGGCTAGCGTGCTCCCGCATCCCCACTTCCGTACGACGAGGCAGGAACGCGATGGGCACCAGTACGCACCGGCGCACGGCGAGCAACAGGACCAAGGCGGTCGGCGCGGCCGTCGCCGCGGCCGTGATCGGCGGCACGGTCTTCGCCCTCACCGGCACGGCCCAGGCGGCAGCCGTAGGCGCCGCGTACACGAGGACCAGTGGCTGGACCGGCGGATACACCGGGCAGTACGTCGTCACCAACGACACCGGCACGGTCAAGTCCGACTGGACGCTCGAGTTCGACCTGCCGGCGGGCACGAGGATCAGCTCGCTGTGGAACGGCGAGCACACCGTCAGCGGCGGCCACGTCACCGTCGGACCGGCGAGCTGGGACAAGGAGCTCGCGCCCGGCAAGTCGGTCACCGTCGGCTTCGTGACCAGCTCCGACGGCACGGCCGCCGACCCCACCGGCTGCCTGATCGACGGCGCCAAGTGCTCCGTCGACACCGGCGCGACACCGGAGCCGAGCGGCCGCCCCACCGAGACCGCCACCCCCACCCCGACCGCTTCGGCCACCCCCACCGAACAGCCCACCGAGACCGCGAAGCCGACCCCCACGCCGACGCCCACCAAGACCGACGGCGGCGGCACGGCGAGCGGTGCGGGCTTCGCCCCTTACGTCGACACCTCGCTCTACCCGGCGTACGACCTGGTCGACACCGCCACCAAGACCGGTGTGAAGCAGTTCAACCTCGCCTTCATCACCTCCGGCGGCAGCTGCGCCCCGCTCTGGGGCGGGGTCACCGGCCTCGGAGACGACCACGTGGCCTCCCAGATCGGAGCCCTGCGTGCGGCCGGCGGCGACGTCCGGGTCTCCTTCGGCGGTGCCGCCGGCTCCGAGCTGGCGCTGAACTGCACCTCGGCCACCGATCTGGCCGCGGCGTACGGCAAGGTCGTCGACACGTACAAGCTGACCAAGGTCGACTTCGACATCGAGGGCGGGGCGCTGCCCGACACGGCGGCCAACTCCCGGCGCTCCCAGGCCATCGCCCAGCTCCAGAAGTCCCACCCCGGCCTGGACGTCTCCTTCACCCTCCCCGTGATGCCGGAGGGCCTGACGCAGCCCGGCGTGGACCTGATCGCCGACGCGAAGAAGAACGGCGTGGACGTCGGGGCGGTCAACGTCATGGCGATGGACTACGGCGCCTCGTACAGCGGCGACATGGGCACGTACGCCATCCAGGCGGCGACGGCCACCCAGGCCCAGATCAAGGGTGTGCTGGGCCTGAGCGACGCGGACGCGTGGAAGGCCGTCGCCGTCACGCCGATGATCGGCGTGAACGACGTGGCCACGGAGATCTTCAAGGTGGAGGACGCCACCCAGCTGGTGGCCTTCGCCAAGGAGAAGGGCCTCGCCTGGCTCGCGATGTGGTCGGGCACGCGGGACAAGGAGTGCGCGGGCGGTCCCAAGCCGTCGGCGGACGCGTCGTGCAGTTCGATCGCGCAGGAGCCGCTCGCCTTCACGAAGGCGTTCGGCGCCTACAAGTAGCCGCAGCAGCCCGCGTAACCCCGCAGCCACCTTCCCCCGCCCGTGCACCCCGGCCGGCCCCCACACTCCCCCCACCCGGCCGGGGTGCGCGCCCCCTTGCCCGCGCGGCCCGTCCGGGTGTCCTCGATCGCCGGACGGGCTCGGAGACGTCCTCGATCGCCGACGGGCTCGGTTCTCTGCCGGTACGGGCTCCGGTTCCGCCCCGACGTGCTCAGTGGTCCGCCCGGTTCACCGCCGACAGCACCGCCGCCACCGACGCCGCCACGCCCGACGCGTCCTGGCCCGCGCCCCAGCACACCCGCTCGCCGACCCGGCACTCCGCGTACGCCGTGACCAGCCCCCCGGGCGCCCCGTGCTCCGCGAAGTCGAGGACCGTGACCTTCAACCCGGCACCCTCCAGCGCGTCCGTGAACGCGGACACCGCACCGCTGCCCGTGCCCTCGTAATCGCCCTCGCGCCCGTTCACCCGCAGCGTGCAGACGAAGCGGTGCTCACCGGCCGGGCCGCGGTCCGTCGACCAGGAGGTCAGGGCGACCGAGCCGTCCCGGCCCGGGGCCAGATACGTCGCGTCGAACAGGTCCCACAGGTCCTTGGGCGTGGCCTCCAGACCGCTGTCGTCCGTCGCGTCCTGCACCGTACGGGAGAAGTCCGCCCGCATCCGGGCGGGCAGGTCCACCTCGTGGTTGTTCCGCAGCAGGTGGGCGATGCCGCCCTTGCCGGACTGGCTGTTGACCCGGATGACCGCCTCGTACGTACGCCCCACGTCCGCCGGATCGATCGGCAGGTACGGCACGGACCACAGCTTTGAACCGCTGCTCGCGTGGTGTGCGAAGCCCTTGCTGATCGCGTCCTGGTGGGTGCCCGAGAACGCGGTGTACACCAGGTCGCCGCCGTACGGATGGCGCGGCGGCACCGGCAGCCGGTTGCAGTGCTCGACCGTGCGGCGGATCTCGTCGATGTCCGAGAAATCGATCATCGGGTCGACACCCTGGGCATGCAGATTGAGGGCCAGGTTGACCAGATCGACGTTGCCGGTGCGCTCGCCGTTGCCGAACAGGCACCCCTCCACCCGCTGCGCCCCCGCCAGTACGGCGAGCTCCGCGCAGGCCACGCCCGTCCCGCGGTCGTTGTGCGGGTGGACGGAGAGGATCACGGAGTCGCGCCGGTCCAGATGGCGGTGCATGTACTCGATCTGGTCCGCGTACACGTTCGGTGTCGCGATCTCCACCGTGGCCGGCAGGTTGTGGATGACCGGCCGCTCCGGCGAGGCGTCCCACAGCTCGGTGAGGCTGTTGCAGATCTCCAGGACGTAGTCGGGCTCGGTCAGGACGAAGACCTCGGGAGAGAACTCGAACCGGATGTCCGCCCCGGGCCTGGCCCGGGCCAGCCGGTCCATCTGCCGCGCGGCGTCCAGCACCACGCCGTGCACCTCGGCCCGGCTGCGGCCGAGGACGACGTCGCGCCAGACGGGCGCGGTGGGGATGTAGAGGTGGACGACCACCCGGTCCATCCCCGCGACGGACTCGAAGGTCCGCTCGATCAGCTCGGGCTTGGCCGGGGTGAAGACGACCACGGTCACGTCGTCGGGTACGGCCCCGCTCTCCGCCAGATGCCGTACGAAGCCGAAATCGGTCCGGCTCGCGGACGGGTAGCCGATCTCGATCTCCTTGTAGCCCATCGAGACGAGCAGATCGAACATCCGGCGCTTGCGCGGGGTGTCCATCGGTTCGGCCAGGGCCTGGTTGCCGTCGCGCAGGTCGACGGGGACCCACAGGGGGGCGCGGTCGATACGGGCCTGCGGCCAGCTCCGGCCGGTCAGCGGAACATCCACGCGGTCGAACGCCGGACGGTAGCGGTGCGACGGCATCGAGCTGGAGCGTTGCGGATTCCAGCGGGGCGCGGCCTCGGGCACGGGCCCGCGGGGCGTGCAGATCGTGGGGAAGCTGTGCATCGGTGACATGACGTCGGACAGGGACTCGGACGTGAGCTCGGACATGAACACGGTCTCGTTTCGCATCGCCGGATGCGACCGGCACAGCACGGCACCCCGCGGCGGGGTGCCGATCGCTTCAGGCCCCGCCGCGGCAGCCGAGAAGGAGGAGACCGCCGTACGTCATGATCGGTACAGTAGCCAGAACCAAGTCCTCAGACAACCTGACAGGTGAATCCCGTGTCCTCGCTCGGCCCGCTCCGCCCCAGCCCCCTGGTCGAACAGGCCACGCGTCATCTGCGCGCGCAGATCACCGAGGGGCACTGGCCGGTCGGCACCAGGATCCCCGGCGAGACGACGCTCGCCAGGACGCTGGGCGTGGGCCGCTCCACCGTGCGCGAGGCGGTGCGCACGCTCGCCACGCTCGGGCTGCTCCGGTCCCGCCAGGGCGCCGGGGTCTTCGTCATCGCCGACCACGAGGCCGAGGAGTGGCCGGTCCGGCTGCGGCGGGCCGCGGTCACCGATGTCTACGAGGTCCGGATGCTCATCGAGGTCCAGGCGGCCCGCCTCGCCGCCCGGCGCCGCACCGACGAAGACCTGATCGCCCTGGACGCGGCGCTCGCGGCCAGGCGGGAAGCGGGCGCCGGGCCGGACGACGCCGCGTTCGTGGACGCGGACATCGCCCTGCACCGGACGGTCGTGGCGGCCGCCCACAACCCCGTACTCACCGATCTCTTCGCGGAGTTCGCCCCGGCGCTCCGGCAGGCGCTGATCGACCTGGTGGACCTGCTCGGGCTGCGCCGCGGCGACCCCCACCACGGTGACGCGCAGCACCGGGCACTGGTCACGGCCGTGGTGGCGGGCGACGCGGAGTCCGCCGGCCGGGTCGCCCAGGAGGAGCTGCAGCACACCCTGGACCGCCTGCACACCGCCTGACCGGCCGCCTGTATATCGCCTGACCGCTTGCGCCCCCTGACCGGCCGCCTGTACACCGCCGGACCGCCTGCACACCGCCTGACCGGACGCCTGCACACCGCCTGACCGCTTGCGCCCCCTGACCGGCCGCCTGCGCGCCACCTGACCGCCTGCACCGCCGGACCGGCCGCCTGTACACCGCCGGACCGGCCGCCTGTACACCGCCGGACCGGCCGCCCCCGCACCGCCGGACCGGCCGTCTGCGCGCCACCTGACGGCCTGCACCGTCTGACCGGCCGCCGGTGCGTCCGGCGGGCCCGCCGGTGCGTCCGGCGGGCCCGGCGGTGCGTTCGGCGGCCGGTGGCGCGCCTGACCGGTCCGCAGCCCGACCGGCCGGCGCTGCGACGCGCGCCCGGCCGGTGGGGCGAGGCGTAACCCCCGGCGCTGCGACGCGCGCCCGGCCGGCGGGGCGAGGCGGTACCCCCGGCGCTGCGACGCGCCCCGGCCTGCGGGGGCGCGCGACCCGCCCGCAGGGGTGCGCGACCGGCCCTCAGGGGTGCCCGTCAGGGCGGCAACGTGTGCCCGGATGCGCCCAGTCGGCCCGGATCGTCATGGCGATCCGAACCGCCCCTATGGCCCGAGTTGGCCGGTCGTGCGGCTTCTGCGCAGGTGTTGTTCCGGTCACCCGCCGGGCCGTCGATCCGGCCACCGTCCGGCGCTCGGGTTCGGGGAAAGAACGCGGAGGTGCCCCTGGGTGCCCCCTGGGTGCGACGCCCCGTTCACCTTCCGGCGGGCGCTGCTGCGGGAATCGGGGGTCGCGAGGGGCGTTTCCGGGGTGTGCCGGAAAACCGGCGCGATCGGGGTGGCTTCGCGGCCCCGGCGCCAAGATCGACTACCAACAGGCCTGTCACCTGCGGGAATTCGGGAATCGATCAATTCGCTTCCCCGGGTTGTGCGCTTTGGCAAGCCTTCGGCCGGACACGGTCTCGTGACTTGCAGGACACGCTCGCGCAACGGAAGCGTCTTCAACTCTTGACACCCACCCCTCCCAGGCAGCAACCTTCCGACATCGACGCATGGGAGCGCTCCCACATCGCACGAGGAAATCTCGCGTGAACGGCACTGCCCGTGTCCTCCCCCCTGAACCATCCGGCACCCGCACTCACCAGCGCGTATGCCACGCAGTGAGCCAGTCCCACCCTGGAACAAGGAGTAGTGGAATGCGTATCACCCGCACCGCCGCCGGTCGGAGCCGCAGAGTCGCGGTTCTGGCCACCACGGGCCTGACAGCCACGGCGCTGTTGCTGACCGGCTGCAGCAGCGACTCCGACTCGTCGGACGACACGTCCTCCGATGCGAACGGGAAGATCACGCTGACCGTCGCGGACTTCGGGCAGTTCGGCTACAAGGAAGCCGGCCTCTTCGCGAAGTACCACGAGCTGCACCCGAACATCACGGTGAAGGAAGACACCACCGCCGAGGAGAAGAACTACTACCCCAAGCTGCTCCAGCAGCTGAACTCGGGCAGTGGTCTCGCCGATGTCCAGGGCATCGAGGTCGGGCGCGTCAAGGAGCTCGCTGACACGCAGGCGGACAAGTTCGCCGACCTGAGCAAGGTCATCGACGTCAACGAGTGGGTCTCCTGGAAGGCGAAGCAGGCCACCACGGCCGACGGCAAGGTGATCGGCGCGGGTACCGACATCGGCCCGATGTCGCTCTGCTACAACAGCGAGCTCTTCAAGAAGGCCGGCCTGCCGACCGACCGCAAGGACGTCGCCGCGAAGATCGCCGGGGGCTGGGAGGACTACCTCAAGCTCGGTGAGGAGTACAAGAAGAAGGCGCCCGCGGGCACGTACTTCATGGACTCCGCCAGCGCGATGTTCAACGCCGTCGTCAGCTCGAACGCGAAGCAGTACTACGACGAGAGCGGCAAGGCGATCTACGAGGACAGCCCCAGCGTCGAGCAGGGCTGGGGTCTGGCGGCCGAGGCCGCGGACAAGAAGCTGACCCAGGGCCTCGCCCAGTTCGGCGACCCGTGGAAGGCCGCCCTGCGCAAGGGCACCATCGCCACCGTGGCCTGCCCCGCCTGGATGGCCGGTCAGATCTCGATCGCCGCCGGTGACGGCAACAAGGGCAAGTGGGACATCACCACCGCCCCGGGTGCGACCGCCGCCAACTGGGG
Source organism: Streptomyces sp. NPDC005761 (assembly GCF_040630635.1). Lineage (NCBI taxonomy): Bacteria > Bacillati > Actinomycetota > Actinomycetes > Kitasatosporales > Streptomycetaceae > Streptomyces > Streptomyces sp. NPDC005761. The sequence continues at coordinate 9,540 of NZ_JBEXXX010000032.1, forward strand.
TGGCTCCTTCCTCGGAGTCCCGGAGTCCGGCAAGCACGTCAAGGAGGCCGGCGAGCTCGTCAAGTGGCTGACCGCCCCCGAGCAGCAGGCCGCCGTCTTCAAGGCGATCGGCGTCTTCCCGTCCAACAAGGGCGCGTACGAGCTGGCCGACGTGAAGACCGCCAAGCTCGAGTACTTCAACAACGCGCCGATCGGCGAGCTGTACGCCGACGAGGCCAAGTCCATCCCCGAGGCCGTCATCGGCCCGAAGGACGGCATCATCAAGGACAGCATCTCCACCCAGATCAACAACATGGAGCAGCGCGGCACCAAGCCTGACGACGCGTGGAAGGCAGCGACCAACGCGATCGAGAAGGCGATCGGCTGACGGTCGTAGCAGCGGGCGGCCCCCGGGCCGCCCGCACCTGCGTGTTCCAGCCCCCTCGCGGGGGCATCGGGGCCCGCGTCGGCACGCGTGCCGGTGGGCTTCCACGGAACGGCCGGCCACCTCCCGGCCGCCCCGTGGAAGCCCACCGCACGCGCCGTCGGCCCGGCCGGCCCCCTCAGATGCTGTCGTCCGGCACCCATCCGGCCCGCAGGAGCCCGGTGCAGCCGCTCGCCGCGTTGCCGAACTGCCCGCATGGCTCCCCCCATGAGGTCACTCCGGCGCCTTGCGATCGACCGCACCGGCCTTCCCGAGCCGGTCCGTCGGAGGCGGGACAACAGCTTCCACCCGGGTAACCCAAGCAATCCAGGGAAGGAATATCGCCCGTGGCCACCTCGTCTCCCACCCGGGATGTATACGCCCCGCCGCCCCCCGGCTCCCAGCGGAAGCCGGCGAACACCCGCCGGCAGGCCTGGCGGAGCCGCCTCTGGCGGTTCGACGACAAGGCGTCGCCGTACGCCTACATAGCCCCGTTCTTCCTCGTCTTCGGCGCCTTCGGGCTCTACCCGCTGATCTACACCGGCTGGATCGCCCTGCACCGGGTCGAGATGACCGGCCTGAACCAGATGGAATGGGTCGGCTGGGACAACTTCGACAAGATCCTGCACGACTCCGAGTTCTGGACGGCCGTCACCAACACCTTCCTGATCGGTGTCATGTCGACCGTCCCGCAGCTGCTCGTGGCCCTCGGCCTGGCGCACCTGCTGAACTACAAGCTCCGCGCCAGCACCTTCTGGCGGACGGTCATCCTCACCCCGTACGCCACCTCGGTGGCTTCCGCGGCCCTCGTCTTCGCCCTGGTGTTCCGGGCCGACGGCGGTCTGCTGAACTGGGCGCTGGAGTTCGTCGGCTTCGGTGACACCAACTGGGCCAACGGGCACTGGACGTCCAAGATCGCCATCTCCGTCATCGTGATCTGGCGCTGGACCGGCTACAACACCCTGATCTACCTCGCCGCGATGCAGGCCGTGCCGTCCGACCTGTACGAGGCCGCCTCGCTCGACGGCGCATCGCGCTGGCAGCAGTTCCTCAAGGTGACCATCCCCTCGCTGCGGCCCACGATCCTGTTCACGATCGTCATCTCGACCATCGGCTCCATGCAGCTGTTCGGTGAGCCGCTGCTGCTGGAGGGCGGCACCCTCGGTGCGACCGGCGGCAACGAGAACCAGTACGAGACCCTCAGCATCTACCTCTACAACTACGGCTGGAACCTGGGGCATCTCGGTCCGGCCGCCGCAGTGGCCTGGGCGATGCTCGCCCTCCTGCTGATCATCGCCGCGGTCAACTGGCTCATCGGCCGCTTCGTACGCAAATCCGCGGTCTGACCGGGAGCGATATCCATGACCATCACCAGCCCCACCAAAGTCCCGGACTCCGTCCTCCCGGCGCGCACCGCGCACCGCGCGCCGAAGCGTCCGAGCCGCTTCAAGCCCGGTGCCGGGCAGCAGCTGAAGGGCGGTCCGTTCGCCTACATCGCGCTGACCGTCGTCGGCATCGGCTCACTGCTGCCGCTGTACTGGACCCTGGTGGCCGCGTCCCACACCCAGGACGAAGTACTGGCCTCCACCCCGCCGTTCCTGCCCGGCGGCCGGCTGTTCCACAACCTCGACGCCGCCTGGAACCAGGCCCACCTGGGCAAGGCGATCGTCAACAGCTTCATCGTCTCCGGCTGCATCACGGTGGCGACGCTCTTCTTCTGCACCCTGGCCGGCTACGCCTTCGCCAAGATGCGCTTCCGCGGCCGCGGGGCGCTGATGACCGGGGTCATCGCGACCCTGACGATCCCGCCGCAGCTCAGCGTCGTCCCGCTGTTCATGATGATGTCCGACCTCGGCTGGAGCGGGAGCCTGGAGTCGGTGATCTTCCCGACCCTGGTCAGCGCGTTCGGCGTGTTCTTCATGCGGCAGTACCTCATCGAGGCGCTGCCGTACGAGCTGATCGAGGCCGCCAAGATCGACGGTGCCAACAACTTCCGCATCGTGCTGAGCGTCGTCCTCCCGGTGGCCCGCCCCGCGATGATGGTGCTGGGCATGCTCACCTTCGTCCAGGCGTGGAACGACTTCTTCTGGCCCTACCTCGCACTGAACCAGCAGAACCCCACCCTTCAGGTGGCCCTCGGCCAGCTGAAGGCCTCCTACACCCCCGACGAGAGCATCGTGATGGCCGGCGCGCTGATCAGCACGCTGCCGCTGCTCGCGGTGTTCGTCGTCTTCGGCAAGCAGATCGTCGGCGGGATCATGTCCGGTGCCGTCAAGGGCTGACCTCTGGTCGGCCCGCCCCGCTACTCCCGGCAGCCCCGTCACGGCCCGCGTCCGCCCCGCGGACCGTACGGGCTCCGGAGTTCCACGTCCCGCCCCTGTCCGTCCACCCCTGGGAGCGCTCCCGCATGACTGCCGTACGACCCGACATCGCCCCGAAGCAGGCGCCCGAGGCCACGCAATTCCCGACGGGCTTCGTCTGGGGAGCGGCCACCGCCGCCTACCAGGTCGAGGGCGCCGCTGCCGAGGACGGCCGCACCCCTTCCATCTGGGACACCTTCAGCCACACCCCCGGCAAGGTCCACAACGGCGACACCGGTGACATCGCCGCCGACCACTACCACCGCTTCCGCGACGACGTCGCGCTGATGAAGCAGCTGGGGCTCAAGGCGTACCGCTTCTCCATCTCCTGGTCCCGGGTGCAGCCCACCGGCCGCGGCCCCGCCGTCGAACGCGGACTGGACTTCTACCGCAAGCTCGTCGACGAACTGCTCGAAGCCGGCATCGCCCCCGTCGCGACCCTCTACCACTGGGACCTGCCCCAGGAGCTGGAGGACGCCGGCGGCTGGCCCCAGCGGGTCACCACCGACCGGTTCGCCGACTACGCCGCGATCATGGCGGGCGCGCTCGGCGACCGGGTCGCGACCTGGACCACCTTCAACGAGCCGTGGTGCTCGGCCTTCCTCGGATACGGCTCCGGTGTGCACGCTCCCGGCCGCACCGAGCCCGCCTCCGCCCTGCGGGCGGCCCATCACCTCAACCTCGCCCATGGCCGGGCGATCGAGGTTCTGCGCGATCAACTCCCCGCTGGCGCGCAGACCTCGGTCACCCTCAACCTCCACCAGGTCCGGCCGCTGACCGCGAGCGCGGCCGACGCGGACGCCGCCCGCCGGATCGAGGCGGTCGGCAACCGGATCTTCACCGGTCCGATGCTGCGCGGTGAGTACCCCGAGGACCTGCTCGCCGACACCGCGCACCTGGTGGACTGGTCGAAGCTGGTCCAGGACGGCGATCTGGCCGCCATCTCCCGTCCGGTCGACATCCTGGGCATCAACTACTACACGCCGACGCTGGTCTCCATGCCGGCGAAGGGCGAGAGCGGCTCTGGCAACGATGTCCACGGCTCCAGCGCGTTCTCCCCGTGGCCGGGCTCCGAGCACGTGGCCTTCCACCTCGCGGAGGGGAAGGCGCGCACCGCGATGGACTGGCCGATCGACCCCAACGGGCTGTACAACCTGCTGATGGACGTCACCCGTGACCACCCCGGCATGCCGCTGATGGTCACGGAGAACGGCGCCGCCTTCGACGACTACGTATCGCCCGAGGGGCGGGTGGAGGACCCCGAGCGCATCGCCTACCTGCACGGCCATCTCGACGCCGTGCAGCGGGCGGTGGCCGACGGAGCGGACGTCCGCGGCTACTTCCTGTGGTCGCTGATGGACAACTTCGAGTGGGCGTACGGCTATTCGAAGCGCTTCGGAACCGTCTACGTGGACTACGCCTCCCAGCGCCGCATTCCCAAGGCGAGTGCCCACTGGTACTCCGACGTGATCCGCCGTCATGCACTGCCGGAGGCGGGTCTTTCCTGACCTCTGAGCGCTCGTTCAGGCCGGGCGCCGGCCCGCGCCCGGCCTGACGCAGCACCCCGGCACCACCACCACCGAGACCCGGCCCCGTGCCGGGTCTCGGTCGTGTGCGCGGCCTGCTCCCGCGCCCCGTCACCGGGGCCCGCGCCACCCGCTTGACCACGCGCGTAGAGTGGGAGCGCTCCCACGATGCGGGCCGTGGGGTCGCGGGCCGGTCCCGTCGAGTGTCAAGGGATTCCACACCAGGACTTGGTTTGGTTATCCGACTGTGAGAAATTGACCGCGAACGGGAGGCAGCCATGACGGCAGCGCGAGTACGGAGCGGGGGCCGGCCCACGCTCGAAGAGGTCGCGGCACGGGCGGGGGTGGGGCGCGGCACCGCCTCGCGGGTCATCAACGGTTCACCACGGGTCAGCGCACACACGCGGGAAGCCGTCGAGGCGGCCGTCGCCGAGCTCGGGTACGTACCCAACAGGGCGGCCCGCGCCCTCGCCGGGAACAGGACGGACGCCATCGCGCTCGTCGTTCCCGAGTCGGAGAGCCGCTTCTTCGCGGAGCCCTACTTCTCCGACATCGTCCGCGGAGTGGGCGCGGCTCTCGCCGACACCGAGATGCAACTGCTGCTCACCCTCGTCGGCAGCGACCGGGAACGCCGAAGACTGGCCCAGTACCTGACCGCTCACCGCGTGGACGGCGTGCTGCTCGTCTCCGTGCACGCGGACGACCCGCTGCCCGATCTGCTGGAACAGCTCGGGATGCCCGCCGTCATGAACGGCCGCAGGTCCGCCACCGAGCCGCTGCCCTCGGTGGACTCGGACAACTTCGAGGGCGCGCGCGGGGCCGTCGAGCATCTCGTCTCCCGGGGCCGCCGCTCCATCGCCACCATCACCGGCCGGCTGGACGTGTACGCCTCCCAGCGGCGCCTCGACGGCTACCGCAAGGCCCTCTCCGACGCGGGCCACGAACCCGACGAGCGGCTGATCGCCCCGGCCGACTTCTCCGAGGAGGGCGGTGTCCGCGCCATGCGCGAACTGCTCGCCCGCCGGCCGGACGTGGACGCGGTCTTCGCCGCGTCCGACCTGATGGCCGCAGGCGCCCGCCAGGTGCTGCGCGAGGCCGGCCGGCGCATCCCGGACGACGTGGCCCTCATCGGCTTCGACGACTCGGCCGTGGCCCGGCACATGGACCCCGCGCTGACGAGCGTGCGACAGCCGATCGAGGAGATGGGCCGGGCGATGACCCGGGTGCTCCTGGAGGAGATCGCGGGCGAGAACACCGAGCGCCCGCAGATCGTGCTGCCGACCGAACTGGTGGTCCGGGACTCGTCGTGAGGTCCGTACGGGCCTGAACAGCCGCCGGTCGAGTCGATGACCGTCCGTCCGTCCCGCAGGCCGATCACCCGGTCGCAGGTGGCGGCCACATGGCCCTCGTGCGTGGCGATCAGGACCGTGGTCCCGTGGGCGTGCCCGAGCCGCACGATCAGGTCCACGACCGCGGTCCCGGTGGGCCGAGTCCAGCGCTCCGGTGGGTTCGTCGGCGAGCAGGAGCCGGGGCGCTGCGATGAGGGCGCGGGCGAGCGCCACGCGCTGCTGCTGACCGCCGGAGAGCTGCGCGGGGTGGGCGTTCTCGCGGTCGGGCCGGGCCCACGGCCTCCAGCGGCTCACGGGCGCGCGCGGTGGCCTCGAAGCCGGCTCGGCGGGGCAGCACGGGGGCCAGGACGTTGTCGATGACCGTCAGGGCCGGCAGTAGATCAGTTGCAGGCTTCGCCGGTGTATTCCCAGCCGTTGCAGAGCGAGCTGTCCCAGCACCGGTTGCGCTGGATCCTGCCGTTGTAGCAGCGGTACTCGTACCACCACACGGCCTCGCCCGTGAGAGTACGGAACCTCCCGGGGCCGGCCCCGGCGGGCCGGCCGGCCGTACCGAGGCCACCTGAGGGCTCTCGGGCGAGGGGTGTCTTGAGCGCGCGGTGGAGTCTGTCCCGTGCGATACCGGGCCGCCCTCCTAGCTGATCCTGGAAGGCCCGGACGGCGGCCCGGCAGCTGTCGCTCACCCCGCCGGGCTCCCCAGGCTGTGGTGGGCGCGCATGCGCAGTGCCCAGCCCGGTCCCGCAAGGGATCGGCGGCGAGCAGAGCATGCAGCTCGCGCAGTGCGGAACGGGGCTCGCCCGCCTCCACGCAGGGCTCGGCGAGGTCCTCGACGACGCGCTTGCGCTCCTCGTCCAGATGATCCAGCGGCCGGCCTGCCGGCCGTTACGCGGCACCCCGTCGACAGCGGTGTCGGTGGTCCACAGTTGCAGAAAGATCTTGCTGCCGGGGGTTCGGCCTCGGTTCCACGCTGCTCGTCGTGAGGGGGCGACGTGGATCGGCTCGCACCGGTCCCGCCCGGGACCTGATGCGTCCCGTGCGCGGGGACATGACGAAGGGCCGACCCGCTTTCACGGATCGGCCCTTGATCATTCAGGGTGAGTAACGGGACTCGAACCCGCGACATCCTGGACCACAACCAGGTGCTCTACCATCTGAGCTATACCCACCATGTCCGGGCGTTTCCGACCGGCCGAGAAAAAGTGTACAGGGTCCGAGAGGGTGCTCGCGCCCTCATTGTTCAGCCGCCGATCCCGGCCCTCGAAAGGGCCGTGACCAGCGGCTTTCGCGAGGACCTAGGCCGAGGGCTGCGACAGGCGCGCAGCGATCGACTTGGCGCGCTCAGAGTCCGGCCCCGGCTGCGGGACGAAGACCGCCTCGCGGTAGTACCGAAGCTCCGTGATGGAGTCACGGATGTCGGCGAGCGCCCGGTGGTTGCCGTTCTTGTCCGGGCTGTTGAAGTACGCCCTCGGGAACCAGCGGCGGGCCAGCTCCTTGACCGAGGAGACATCGACGATCCGGTAGTGGAGGTAGCCCTCCAGCGTCGGCATGTCCCGCGACAGGAAACCGCGGTCGGTGCCGACCGAGTTCCCGCAGAGCGGAGCCTTGCCGGGCTCCTTCACGTGCTCGCGGATGTAGGCCATGACCTTCTCCTCGGCGTCGGCCAGGGTGGTGCCCCCGGCCAGCTCGTCGAGGAGGCCCGAGGCGGTGTGCATCTGCCGCACCACCTCGGGCATGGTCTCCAGCGCCGCGTCCGGCGGGCGGATCACGATGTCCACCCCTTCGCCGAGCACGTTCAACTCCGAGTCGGTGACCAGTGCGGCCACCTCGATGAGTGCGTCTTCCGTCAACGAGAGCCCGGTCATCTCGCAGTCGATCCACACCATGCGGTCGTTCATGCGCCCCACCCTACGGGGCGCTCCGCTGCCCCGGCAGGGCCGGGCGGCCCGTGGCGTACGCCTCGGAGCCCGGTTTCCCGTGCTCCCCGCGGAGCCCGTCCGCGACAGCCGTGGACGGGCCCGACTGCGACTGGCCCGTCGGAGCCGGCCCCGGGGGGCGACGGCTCGCCGAGGTGCCCTGGGTGGGCACCACCGGTTCGGTCGCCGTGAGGACCTGCTCCGGCCCGGCGCCCTGCGGCCGCCGGGCCCGGTACGCGGCCCGGTACGCGGCGGGGGAGGAGCCCAGCTGGCGCCGGAAGTGCCCGCGCAGCGCGACCGGCGAGCGGAAGCCGCAGCGGCCCGCGACCTCGTCGACCGAGTAGTCGGACGTCTCCAGCAGCCGCTGCGCCTGCAGCACCCGCTGGGTGATCAGCCACTGGAGCGGTGCGCTGCCGGTGAGCGAGCGGAATCTCCGGTCGAAGGTCCGCCGGCTCATGTAGGCGCGCGCGGCCAGCGTCTCCACGTCGAACTGCTCGTGCAGATGCTCCAGCGCCCAGGCCACGACCTCGGCGAGCGGGTCGGAGCCGATCTCCTCCGGTAAAGACCTGTCGAGGTAGCGCTCCTGACCGCCACTGCGCCGCGGCGGCACGACGAGCCTGCGGGCCAGTGCCCCGGCGGCCTCCGTGCCGTGGTCCGAGCGGACTATGTGGAGGCAGAGGTCGATGCCGGCCGCCGTCCCGGCGGAGGTGAGCACATCGCCGTCGTCGACGAAGAGCTCGCGCGGATCGACGTGCACCGACGGATAGCGCTTGGCCAGCGTCGGTGCGTACATCCAGTGCGTGGTGGCCGGGCGGCCGTCCAGCAGGCCGGCGGCGGCGAGCACGAAGGCCCCCGTGCACAGCCCCACGATGCGTGCGCCCTCCTCGTGGGCACGGCGCAGCGCGTCGAGCGCCTCCACGGGCGGTGGCGAGGTGATCGACCGCCAGGCGGGCACCACGACGGTGCCGGCCCTGCTGATCGCCTCCAGCCCGTAGGGCGCGGTCAGTTCGAGTCCCCCTGTGGTGCGCAGCGGTCCCTCTTCGCCGCTGCACACGAGCAACCGATAACGCGGAACTCCCGCGTCCTGGCGGTCGATCCCGAACACCGAGAGCGGAATGGAGCTCTCGAAGATGGGGCCACCACTGAAAAGCAGCACGGCGACGACCTCACGACGTCGGCGCCCGCTCAGCTTCCGTACAGCCTCCGTTGCGGTGGCGGAGTCCTGGCTCATGACGCTAAGCCCCCCTCGGTGTTCGCGTCTTCCTGGTCCTTACGGGCCTGTCGCACCTGCACATGTCCCCTCGGTCGTGCACGAGTCCCCAGCCTTCGACACCCAAGATCGAATCTACTGCGTCCCGTGGTGCCGTCGTGACAAGTTCACCAACCGGCTTTATGTCGACAAGGCAACCTGGCGGGAAGCATTCGATCACGAAGCGTTTCACTCGTGAGTCGTGCAGGGAAGTGCGCCGGGCGTTCATGGCCCGTCCCCATGGGGTGGAAGCGTACCGCTTGGTCTCTTCCTGCCTGCTGGCAAGGGGGTTGATCGGCCAATTCGACAAGGAATCGACTGAGTCCTGAAGTTGGCTGAAAATATACGGTCGCGTGTGCGGAAATCAGTCGTTCTACCGGCGCACGACCCGACTGGGGCGGTCACTCCTGTGCGCCCCCTCGGCCGGGCGGGAGCCGGGGCGGGCGTTCTCGCGGGCGCCCGTCCGGGCGGATCGGCGGAGCAGCACCCGGCAGGCCACGGTGACCGCTGCCAGGCCGAGAGCCACGACCGCGGCGCCGCCGGGGGAGTCGCCGTGTGCCAGGAGGACGACCGGCACCAGCAGGCAGCCGAATACCGCCCAGCGGACCACGTCGGTCGCCGGCTGCGCGGCGGGTTCCGGATGGGCGGGCGGGACGCGTGCGGGCACGGGGTGCTCCCTGGAGCGGCTCGGCCACCGTTCCGGTCGGTACGGAACGGCGGCGGACCCCGCGGCGGGTGCGCGGGGCACGGACACGTGGCGGGGCCTGTCCCGCGCACCCGCCGCGGGACGACAACTCCTCACAGCCCCTAACGGACGGGGCCCCGCGGGGTCACCGATTGCGGCCGTCCGGGGCCCGCGACGTCGGTGTACCGCGCAACCGGCATTGCCATACGGGGCGGTGTCGGGCATGCTCCGTGAAACGTCGCACGCGCTGTGCGCGGGTCTGGGCAGTGGAGGAGTGGCGCCGTACCCTTGGGGGTAAGGGGTTGGGAAGATGATTCCCGGACACCGCAACACCGCCCGCTGACGCAGCTTCCCACGTCGCTCTCCTCACGAGGACTCTCTTCGCCGAGACACCGATGGCCGGTCACGAAATCCCCGAACCCGCGGACCGCAAGCAGGTAGCCGACCCTCGGTCGGACCAGCAGGCGGCCGAAGACGCACGCCATTCCTGCGATCCCGCCTTCCGGCACGGTGTCGTCGTCGGTTTCGACGGCTCGACCTCCAGTGAGCGGGCTCTCGCCTACGCCATCGGCATGGCCCGGCGGACGGGCTCCGGCCTGATCATCGTCCACGTCGCCAACCGGCTGCCGACCACGGTCTGGGCGGGCTGCGAGCCGCCCGTCTTCGTGGACGTCCCCGATCACCGCACCGAGGTACTCGGGCTGGAGCTCGCCTGCGCGGACTACCTCTCCGAGGTGCCGTGGGTGCTCGTCGAGCGGGGCGGGGACATCTGCCACGAGCTGGAGGAGGTCGGCCGGGAGTACTCGGCCGACGCGATCGTCGTGGGATCCACGCACGGGATCGTCGGGCGGATCTTCGGCTCGGTGGCGGGCCGGCTGGCACGGCGCGCGCAGCGCCCGGTCGTCGTCATCCCGTAGCTCCTGTAGCTCCCGTAGTTCCTGAGTACCTGCCGCGCGCACCCGTGTGCGCAGTCGCCCTCGACATCCGTGGTGCCGGTACCGCCCGTTCCCGCGCAGGCCGGGAGCGGGCGGTCTGTTTCAGGTCCGCTTTTCCGTCCGTGGTGGTCCCGCTCGGGCCGACGGCCGGTCTCTTTCCGTCCGGAACGGACGGACGTGGCGTCAACTCGACTACGGAAACAGCGGAAAAACCGAAGCTACCGGTCTGTAGACGTGGATTGTGCGTGTGTGAAGGGTGCATAAGCGTCACGGGCGGCAGGGCGATCGCATGCGATGCCGCGGCGGTCCCATCTCGCCCCCGGAGTGCCGCCGTTGGCATACGGCAGCGGCCCCGCACCCACGGGAAGTGGGTACGGGGCCGCTGCGGCGTCCGGGGGTGACTACTCGACGGTGACGGACTTCGCCAGGTTGCGCGGCTTGTCGATGTCCCGGCCCATGGCCAGGGCCGTGTGATAGGCGAGCAACTGCAGCGGGATACCCATCAGGATCGGGTCCAGCTCGTTCTCGTTCTTCGGGACGATGATGGTGTGGTCGGCCTTCTCCTGCTCGCGGTGGGCCACGGCGAGGATGCGGCCGCTGCGGGCCTTGATCTCCTCCAGGGCCGCACGGTTCTTCTCCAGGAGGTCGTCGTCCGGGACGATCGCGACCGTGGGGAGCGCCGGCTCGATGAGCGCGAGCGGGCCGTGCTTCAGTTCCGAGGCGGGATAGGCCTCGGCGTGGATGTACGAGATCTCCTTGAGCTTCAGGGAGGCCTCCAGCGCGACGGGGTAGCCCCGGACCCGGCCGATGAACATCATCGACTGCGCGCCCGCGTACTCCTCGGCCAGCTTCTTGATCTCGTCCTCAGACTCGAGGATCCGACCGATCTGCTCGGGCAGCTTGCGCAGCCCCTCGATGATGCGCTTGCCGTCGGAGACCGACAGGTCGCGGATGCGGCCCAGGTGCAGGGCGAGCAGGGCGAAGGCGACCACCGTGTTGGTGAAGCACTTGGTGGAGACGACGCAGACCTCGGGGCCCGCGTGCACGTACATGCCGCCGTCGGCCTCCCGGGCGATCGCCGAACCGACGACGTTCACGACGCCGAGGACACGGGCGCCCTTGCGCTTGAGCTCCTGGACCGCGGCCAGCACGTCGTACGTCTCACCGGACTGGGAGACGGCGACGTACAGGGTGTCGGGGTCCACGACCGGGTTGCGGTAGCGGAACTCGGACGCGGGCTCGGCGTCCGCGGGGATGCGGGCCAGCTCCTCGATGAGGCCGGCGCCGATCATGCCCGCGTGGTACGAGGTGCCGCAGCCCAGGATCTTGATGCGGCGGACCCCGCGCGCCTCGCGGGCGTCCAGGTTCAGGCCGCCCAGGTGCACGGTGGAGAAGCGGTCGTCGATGCGGCCGCGCAGCACGCGGTCCACGGCGTCGGCCTGCTCGGAGATCTCCTTGTGCATGTACGTGTCGTGGCCGCCCATGTCGTACGACTCGGCCTCCCACTCCACCGTGGTGGGCGTGGCCGTCGTGGTCGAGCCCTCGGTCGTGTACGTACGGAAGTCGTCGGCCTTGAGGGTGGCCATCTCGCCGTCGTCCAGGGTGACGATCTGGCGGGTGTGCGCGACCAGGGCGGCGACGTCGGAGGCGACGAACATCTCCTTCTCGCCGATGCCGAGCACGACCGGGGAGCCGTTGCGGGCGACGACGATGCGGTCGTTGAAGTCGGCGTGCATGACGGCGATGCCGTACGTGCCCTCGACGGACTTCAGCGCCTCGCGGACCTTCTCCTCCAGCGTCACGGCCTGCGAGCGGGCGATCAGGTGGACCAGCACCTCGGTGTCGGTCTCGGAGAGGAAGACGACGCCGTCGGCGACGAGCTTCGCGCGGAGCTCGGAGGCGTTGTCGATGATGCCGTTGTGAACGACGGCGACGTTGTTGTCGGCGTCCATGTGGGGGTGGGCGTTCTCGTCGCTGGGGGCGCCGTGGGTGGCCCAGCGGGTGTGGGCGATACCGGTGGTGCCGGTGAAGCGCTTGGGTACCCGGGACTCCAGCTCGCGGACCCGGCCCTTGGCCTTGACCATCTTCAGCGCGGCGGGCTTGCCGGCCGCCGGCTTGCCGGTGATGACGATGCCCGCGGAGTCGTAACCCCGGTACTCCAGCCGCTGCAGGCCCTCCAGCAGCAGCGGGGCCACATCACGCTTTCCGATATAACCGACGATTCCGCACATAGAGTCTCTGCCCTCCATCGACGTACAGGTACAAGCAAGTAAGTGGGTGCCCGGCCGTGGACCGGCCTGACGTTCCGCCGGTCTCAGCCGTAGACGATGCGGCGCAGCTGGCGGAGCGAGAGCTCCGGCGGTGCGACCGCGCGGTGCGGCAGCTCGGCCGAGATCCGCTCGAAGATCTCCGTGTTGACCAGGCCGCCGGACTGCAGTTCGCGGTGGCGGCGGCGGACGAACGTGTCGGTCGTCTCGTCGAAGTAGGCCAGTACGTCGAGGATCACCCGGGCTGCCTCACCGCGTGGGAGCGCGGTGCTGCGCACCAGGTGGTCAATGAGGTCGTCATGCGACGAGCGGCGTTCGAGCACCCGTCGATATTGCGGCGGAAGGCGCCCCGGCGCAACAATCCTGCCCGATATCGGGCAGATATGGGGTCGAGTGGCGCTTGTTTTTCCGTTCTGGGCGATTCCGGAGCGCCTTGGTGCCGTGTAGGGCCCCAAGTCGCCCGGACGCGGAGGAGCGGTGCGGGCCGACGGGATGAATTCGGCCATACGCCCCGGACGGTCGGCCACGTTGAGGCGCGGACGGCGCGGGGAAGTGGTCTAAACCTTGACCATCCGTGAGGCACGCGGTACGCATGGCGACGGTGCGAATGGTCAGGAGATCCAGGTGTGAACCAGCAGAAAGGGACCCGGCTGTGAGACTGCACACGACGCAGCGCAGTGCTCTTCCCCGTGCTCTACCCCGACTTCTCGGCTCGCTGCTTCTCGTCACGGCGGCCGGCATCTCCACCGCCTGCGCGGCCCCCACGGCGTCCGCTGCGGGCAGCGGCTCCGCCGCATCGGCGCCCCGGCCGCTGGGCCAGGTCGTGCCCGCCCCCGCCGCGGTGAGGCCGGGCGGATCCCCGTACTCCATCACCGGCGCCACCCGGATCCGCGTCGACGGCTCGTCCGGCGAGGCCCGAAAGGTCGGCGAATACCTGGCGGACGTGCTGCGCCCCTCCACCGGCTACGCCCTGCCGGTCACCGAACGGGCCGGTTCCGACGGCATCCGGCTCCGGCTCCACTCCCACGACAGCAAGCTGGGCGCCGAGGGTTACACCCTGACCTCCGGGCGCGGCTCGGTCACCATCACCGCCCGCAAGCCCGCAGGGCTCTTCCACGGCGTCCAGACGCTGCGTCAGCTCCTGCCGGCCCAGGTCGAGCGCGACAGCCGCCAGAAGGGCCCCTGGAAGGTCGCGGGCGGCAGCATCACGGACACGCCGCGCTACGCCTACCGGGGCGCGATGCTGGACGTCTCGCGGCACTTCTTCTCGGTCGACGAGGTCAAGCGCTACATCGACCAGATCGCGCTCTACAAGATGAACACCTTCCACCTGCACCTCTCCGACGACCAGGGCTGGCGCCTCGCCATCGACTCCTGGCCCAGGCTGGCCACGTACGGCGGCTCCACGGAGGTCGGAGGAGGGCCCGGCGGCTACTACACCAAGGGCCAGTACAAGGAGATCGTGCGGTACGCGGCCTCCCGCCATCTGGAGCTGGTGCCGGAGATCGACATGCCCGGCCACACCAACGCGGCCCTCGCCTCGTACGCGGAGCTGAACTGCGACGGCGTCGCACCCCCGCTCTACACCGGGACCAAGGTCGGCTTCAGTTCGCTGTGTGCCGCCAAGGACGTCACGTACCGCTTCATCGACGACGTCATCCGTGAGCTCGCCGAGCTGACCCCCGGGCGGTACATCCACATCGGCGGTGACGAGGCGCACTCCACCAGCCACGAGGACTACGCCAAGATCATGGAGAAGGCGCAGGCCGTCGTCGGCACGTACGGCAAGACCGTCATGGGCTGGCACCAGCTCACCGGAGCCACCCCGGTCAAGGGTGCCGTCGCCCAGTACTGGGGCTACGACAAGACGAGCGCCGCGGACCGTAAGCAGGTGGCGGACGCGGCGAAGAACGGCACCAAGCTCGTGCTGTCGCCGGCGGACCGCGTGTACCTCGACATGAAGTACAACGAGCAGACCGAACTGGGCCTGAAGTGGGCCGGCCTGGTCGAGGTGCAGCGCTCGTACGACTGGGACCCGGCGACCTACCTCGCCGACACCCCGGCCGACGCGGTGCTAGGGGTGGAGGCGCCGATCTGGGCCGAGACCCTGACGGACAGCGACGACATCGACGTGATGGCGTTCCCGCGGCTGCCCGGGGCGGCGGAGCTGGGCTGGTCACCGGCCGAGACGCACGACTGGGAGACGTACAAGCTGCGGCTCGCGGCGCTCGGGCCGCGGTTCACCGCGATGGGGATCGACTACTACCGGTCGCCCCAGGTGCCGTGGCCGGCTGAGCCGGCTGCGGCGGGCTGAGCGTGCAGCCGTCCGGCGGTGGGGGGTGTGAGGCCCCTGGCCGCCGGGCGGCTCGGGTGTCGTCCTCAATCGCCGGACGGGCTTGTTGAGTCGGACGGGCTTGTTGAGTCGGACGGGGGCGACGCGGCCTCCTCGCGGAGCCGGTCCTCGCTCAGGCCGCGACGCCAGTACCCCACGAACGTCACCCGCTTGCGGTCGATGCCGCGCTCGCGCACCAGGTGCCGCCGCAGTGCCCGCACCGTGGACGCCTCGCCCGCGATCCAGACGTACGGGGTGCCCTCGGGCAGTCCGGTGGCCCGCACGGCCGCCACGACATCCGGCGTGTCCGCCCCGTCCCGCACCAGCCAGCTGATCCGGGCGTCGGCCGCGGTGTCGATCTCCTGGCGGTCCCCGGCGTGCGGGACCTCCAGCCAGACCCGTGCCCGCAGCGGGGCCGGGAGCCACTCCAGGGCGGCCGTCGCGGCGGGCAGTGCCGTCTCGTCGGCCCAGATCAGCACCCAGTCGGTGTCCTCGGGCGGACGGAAACGGACGGCAGTGTTGTCCTCGACCGCCGGTCCGAGCGCCTTCAGGACGTCACCGGGGGAGGCCGCGGCGGCCCAGCGGCATGCCGGACCGCCGTCCTCGTGGAGCGCGAAATCGATGTCGACCTCGGTGGCCGAACCGCCTTCCGTACGACGCTGTGCGCGCACCGTGTACGAGCGCAGTACCGCCCGCTCCTCGGCCGGAAGCGCCCGCCAGGGCTCGAACCAGTTGCCCTCGTTATCGACCGGAACGACTGGTTCCGGCTGGCCCGGGTGCGGCAGGAACAGCGACAGGCTCTGATCGCGGCCCCCGGAGGCGAACCCGTCGAGCCCCGGCCCGCCGAAGGTGACCCGCAGCATGGACGGCCCCAGCCGCCGGGTGCGCAGGACGGTCAGCCGGAAGAGCCGGAAGGGGTCGGCCTCGGGCGCGGTCGGCATGTCAGGCGGTCTTCTTCGCGTCCTCGATGGCCTTCGCGAGGTCTTCGAGGATCGGCGCGCACTTGTCGTAGCTGTAGATCGGCTCGGTGGTGCGCGGGACGACCTGGCCGGCCTTCACCGCGGGCAGCTGCGCCCAGGTGGGCTTGGAGGTCAGGGCGTCGGGCTGCAGGGCCGAGGACCGGTTGTCCATCATGATGATGTCGGCCTCGTACTTGTCGACGTTCTCCCAGCTCAGCTCCTCGAAGAAGCCCGCCGCGTTCACCTTCGGCTCCACGAACTTCACGCCCAGCTCCTGGAAGTACAGGGTGTCGGCGGAGGTCTTGGCGAGCGAGACGTAGAACAGGTCCTGGCTGGCCGAGCCGACCATCACCTTGATGTTCGGCTTGGACTTCGCGGCGGCGCGCAGGCGGGCCGCGGCCTTCTCGAAGCGCGCCTTGGCGTCGGTGACCGCCTTGGCCTTCACGTCGGCGCCGAGCGAGGCGGCGAGGTCCTCGTGGCGCTGGATCGCCTTGGGGATCGTGGTCTGGGCGGCCCACAGGGCGACGCTCGGGGCGAGCTTGAGGATCTTGTCCTTGGACGCGTCCGGCACGTACCAGAGGGCGTCCTTCTCCCACATCGCGGTGACCAGCAGGTCCGGGCCGAGTGCGGCGTACTTCTCGACGTTGAACTCGCCCCAGACGTTGCCGAGGATCTCGACCTTGCTGATGTCCAGGTCGCCGGCCTGCACGTCGGGCTTGCCGTCCTTGGTCTTCGTCGGGCCGAACACGGCCTTGACCTCGACGCCGTAGTCGTGGAGCGCGGCGGCGACGCCGGTGAAGGCGACGATGTTCTTCGGGACGGACTTGGCCTCGGCGCTCTGCCCGCGGTCGTCCTTGAAGCTCCACGGCCCGGCGTCGGCGCTCTTGGAGCCGGTCGAACCGGAGTCCTTGGAGTCGCCGTCGCCGCAGGCCGCGAGCACGGCGCCGAGACCAACGGCGCCGCCCATGGCCAGCAGGCCGCGACGGGTGGGACGGGACACTCGGGCAGTGCGCATGACGGAGTCCGCTTTCGTACGAGCCGGAGACCGGCCGGTGACAAGTTCGAGCGAAGGTTAGCCTAACCTCACGAACTGTCGAGCTTCAGGATGCCCCCCGGGCCCGCACACCCGGGCTCACCGGACGATGACGCCGTCGTCTTCCAGGAACCGCTGGGCGATCGCCTCCGGGCATGCGTGCCCCGCCTGCGGCCACCGGCTCGGCGGCCATCATGATGCCGGGGCCCGGCGCCGTGGCGCCGGGCCCAACCAGCAGGCGGAGGTCAGGCGTTGTCGCCGTTGAGCATGGCGGCGGTCAGGACGTTGCCGGCGACGCCCCAGCCGCCGTCGGGGACCTCGTCGACCAGTACGACGGTGGTGGGGCGGGCCCGCTCACCGTAGATCTCGGCGTACAGGTCGGTTGTGCGCTCGACGATCTTCTTCTTGTCCTCGGCGGTGAGGGTGCCCGCGGGGACCTTGAAATGGGCGAAGGGCATGGGTGTCTTGTCTCCTTGAGTGGGTTTCTCCGCGACGCGGAGGCAGAGGTCCGTGGAGGTGTGGCCCACGGGGGCCGATCCCCGGCTGAGGCCGGCGTGGTCGGAGGCCGGGCGGCGGCGTCAGAGGGTGGTTGGTGCGGGCACGGCGGAGGAACGCCGCGTGGAACAACCGGATGCGCCGGTGAGCAGCATGGCCTTCGGCTGCGTCCTCACACCATGCCCCCGTTGGCCCGCAGGATCTGGCCGTTCACCCAGTGCCCTGCCGGGCTGGTGAGGAAGGCGACCACCCGGGCGATGTCCTCCGGGGTGCCCAGACGCTCCAGGGGCGGGCTCTTGGCGAGCCGGTCGATCTGCTCGGGCGTCTTGCCCTCCAGGAACAGGTCCGTCGCCGTGGGGCCGGGGGCGACGGTGTTCACCGTGATGTCCCGCCCGCGCAGCTCGCGGGCGAGGATCAGCGTGATCGACTCGACAGCCGCCTTGCTCGCCGCGTACGCACCGTAGGCAGGGAACTGGGTACCGACCACGGAGGTCGAGAACGCCACGAACGAGCCGCCCGCGCGCAGCCGCCGGGCGGCCTGCTGGGCGACGACGAAGGTGCCGCGGATGTTGGTGCGGTGCACCGCGTCGAGCACCGCGAGGTCGAGGTCGGCAATGGGCGACAGAGCGAGCCGGCCGGCGCAGTTCACGACGACGTCCACGCCGCCGAACTCCTGCTCCGCCCGGTCGAACAGGGCGGCGACCGCGTGCTCGTCCGCCACGTCCGCCCGCGCGGTGACCGCCCGCCCGCCGGCGGCGGTGATCGCCGCCACCGTCTCCTCGGCGGCGACCGCGTCGCGGGCGTAGTTCACCACGACGGCGAGGCCGTTCCGGGCGAGCTGGAGGGAGACCGCCCGGCCGATGCCGCGTGATCCGCCGGTCACGACGGCGGTCCGCAGGGCCGCCGGAGGGGGAGTGGTCGGGGGTTGGTTCGTCGTCATGCCCTCCACGATGCGCGGCGCCGGCCGGCGGAACCAGGGGATGTCATCCCCTGTGTCCGCCATCCCGGCCGGACGCACAATGGCAGGTATGGGTTCTGTGAAATACGCCGAGCTGGGAGCTTTCCTGCGTTCGCGGCGTGCACGCATCCGCCCGGCCGACGTGGGACTTCCCCACGGGCCGCGCCGCCGGGTGCCTGGGCTGCGCCGCGACGAGGTCGCCCAGCTCGCCGGCGCGTCGGTGGACTACTACAACGAACTCGAGCGCGGCGCCGGATCGCAGCCGTCCGAACAGATGATCGCCGCGCTGGCGAGAGCCCTGCGCCTGACCGCCGACGAGCGCGACTACCTCTACCACCTGGCCGACCGCCCGGTGCCCGCGCCCGGCGGCCCGGCCTCGCACGTCCACCCCGGCATGCTCGACCTGCTCACCCGTCTGACGTCCACACCCGCACAGGTCATCACCGACCTGCATGTCACCCTCGTACAGAACCCCCTGGCGGTGGCCCTGCTCGGGGACCAGTCCGGCTTCCGGGGCGCCCGGGCCAGCTTCGTCCACCGGTGGTTCACCGAACCCGACGCCCGGCAGCTGTATCCCGAAGCCGACCATGCTCACCAGTCCCGGGCCTTCGTCGCCGACCTGCGGGCGGCCGCCGCCGGACGAGAGGGCAAGGACACCGAAGCCGCCTCGATGATCAGCTCGCTGCTCGGCACCTCCGCGGAGTTCGCCGCCCTGTGGGCCGACCACGACGTGGCGTTCCGGCGCAACGACCGCAAACGCCTCAACCACCCCGCACTCGGCCTGATCGAGGTCAACTGCCTCAACCTGTTCAGCGAGGACGGCCGGCAGCGGCTGCTCTGGTTCACCCCCGCAGTCGGCACGGACAGCGCCGAGCTCCTGGACCTGCTCGCCGTCCTCGGTACCCAGGAAGTCGCCGGACCGGCACGCTGACAGCCGCTCCGCCGCGCAGCGGTTCGACGTACCCGCCGCGCACGGGCTGCGAGCCTTACGGCTTGGTCCGGCTGCTCTCCGACCCGGCCGGCGTGTGCCCGTGGTCGGGATCGTCCAGGAAGTGGTCCTGGCCGCTCCGGCCCCGTACGTAGGGATGCACCGGGAGAGTCATGCGCCGAACATCTCCCGGCAGCCGTCGAGCCCCTCGACCGTGATCCCGCTCGTGCGGTGCTTCTCCCACCGGTCCCGCTCCAGACGCAGCCGCTGGAGCGTGACCCGTTCGCCCCGCAGTGCGGCGACCGTCAGTCCGTCCGGGAGGTAGCCGAGCCGCCGCGAGACGCCCAGTGAGCGTGGGTTGTCCGTCATCGCCGACGAGACGGCCGCACCGGCGCCGAGCCCGGCGAAGGCGAGTTGCAGGGCGGCGGCCCGCATCTCGGTGCCGATGCCCCGGCCCTGGTGGGCGAGCCCCAGCCAGGAGCCGGTGCTGACCTCCCCGGTCACCGCGAAGTTCCTCGCCATCAGGTCCTGCCGGCCGGCCACCCGGCCCTCGTGCAGGACGGCGAGGCTCAACGACCAGTCCGTCGCCTGCCAGTTGGCGACCGTGCCCAGCACATGCTGGAACACCGCCCGGCCGCGTTCGGCGGGCGGGCCGTCGGTCCAGGGAACGGTGAAGGGCATGGCGTCCGGGGCATGCACCCCGTCTGCGGCCACCGAGGCCAGCTCGTCGAGCAACTCCAGGTCCGGCACACGCAGTTCCAGGCGAGGGGTGCGGATGCGGAGCCCGTACAGGGGCCAGTGCTGCGGCTTCATGGATCGACTCTGCCGGGGACGGAGGACGGCTGTCGAACGAATTGCGGAGGCCGGTCCGGCCGTAGGGGGACCGATTCCCGAGTCGTTGCGCCGACGCCGTCGGTATCCGCTCGATGCGCCGACGCAGCGGTGTCGCGTGTTCAGGAATCCGACGAGTCCCTGGTGGTGAATCCGGTTTCCGGCGAGGTGCCTGACCGGCTGCTCGTCACGAGGACCAGCCCGCACAAGCCACCGGCCAGCCAGCTGGCCATCATCCACATGTCCGAGCCGAAGCCCAAAGTTACGGTGAAGGCGACCGCCGATGAGGTGAGAACGGCAAGAGCCGTACGCTGCAGGACGTTGCCGGCTTCCCACGCGCGGCGCAGCACTCCGGAACGCCGCCAGGTACTCAGCAGGACGGCACCGAGGACCATCACCTCTGCCGCAACGAACCAGGCGGGAGCCGGTGGGAGATCGCCCGGACCCGCCCTGCCGCGCCACATGTCCGTGAGTCCGCTGACCAGGGCGACCGGGCCGATCAGGCCGAACACCCCTGCCAGTACGCGGAAGAAGCCGACGCCCAGCGGCGGCTCCACCGCACCGCTGAACGGCGTGGCGGCGTGGGAGTACGCGTGAAAGCGATGGGCGGCTCCCCGGAAATCGGTCGCGATGATCCAGCCGAAAGCCGTCGCGAACACCCCCCAAGCGACCGAGAACATACGGTCCCCCTTCCCGATGCGCTTTCGCCCGGCCGGCCGGTGTCGGTGGCGAACACGGGTCACGTTAAGGCGGGTTCACCGGCTCGCGGCATGCCGCACTCCGGCAATGTACGTGTTCGTAGGGTGCCGGAACGACGCAGCATCGCGGCTGTCCACGGGGATTGCGTGTTCTGCCCGTGCCTCGCGGTCGCCCCTCGCTTTCTGCCATCCCGGGCGCGCAGCCGTCGAATGTACGGACGCCTCAGAAAGGCGTACCGGCGCCGTCCGCGACCAGCCGGCTCGTGAAACCCGCTCGGCGCAGCCGCTCGTACGCGGCAGCCACCTCGTCGGGCACGGGGTCGGATGCCATGAAGCCCTGTGCCGGGTAGATCATCAGGCGCTGCAATGCGCCGACCAGCATGTCGATGACCATGCGGTCGTCCTTCACGGATTCCAGGTACTCCTGGAACGTGACAGGGGCCGACGCGCTCACGAACTCGACTCCCGGCCACAGCTTGCGCGCGGTGGCGTTGACGCGCCGTTCCTCGTATGGCTTGCTGACGAGCAGCGCGGTAGAGACCACGACGCCGGCCTCGTCGAGCAACGCACGGGAGAACTTGATGTTCTCGCCCGTGTTGCGGGCATGCGGTTCGGTGAGCAGGGCGCTGTCGGGGACGCCGAGTTCGAGAGCCCGTTCCCGGTAGTGCACGGCTTCGCCACGGGGCATGCGTGCTCGGGTGGTGCGGCTGGTGGCGCCGGTGAAGACGATGAGGGGCATCATGCCCCGCTGGTAGAGATCCACGGCCGCATCCGCGACCCCGAGGTCATGGCTTCCGAGCCCGATCGCGACCGAGCAGGGGCGTGGATCGTGGTGCATCAGGTGGTGGTCCCAGACGAGTTGGGCGTCCGAACGGGACTGAGCGGAGATCAACGCGGCTCACCTTTGCCGTGGGACGAGTCCGGAACGTCGAAGTCGTACGACCATCTGAATCGTGAGGCGGCGTGCACGCCTATCGCGAACTCCACGACGGTTCCGTCGGCCGTGTACGCGGTCCTGTGCAGTTCGACGACTGGTTCACCGCTGGGCAGCATGAGCAGCTTCGACTCCTCGGGCGTCGAAGCGCGCGCGAACAGTTCCTCTCGCATGTGGTCGATCTCGTAACCCGCGTCGTACAGCACGCGGAAGCCGCCACCGCGGCCCGCGGGGCCCGGGGCCGGATCGATGAGGCGCGTGCCCTCGACATGATCGGGACGGTAGTAGCTGGTCAGTGCGTGCGTCGGCTGCCCGGCCTCCTTCACGAGCCGTGCGCGGGCGTACACGAAGGAGCCGGGGGGCAGCCCGTGTGCGGCAGCGGCGGCCGGTGGCGCCTCGACACGCTTCACCGTCTGCGTCTGGTCGTCGCGGCTGTGACCACGCCCGGAAGCCACGCGGTCGGCGATGAAGGCCACCTCGTCGCCGTCGCGCCACTTGGCCTTGTCGTACCGATCGGTGCCGAGGCGCTTGAGAGGGGGCGTCTGCCGTACGACGGTGCCGTGCCCGCGTGACGAGGTGACCAGCCCCTCCGTTTCCAGGGCCTTGTACGCCGCATGGACGGTGGACTTTGAGCCCTCGCCGGCCTCGACGAGATCCCTGATGTGCGGCAGTTGCTCCCCCGGCGAGTAGGCGCCGCTCCGGATCTGACCGGCCAGCCTGTCCGCCAGTTCTCGCCACTTGGGCGCCATGCGTAACTCCTCTCGCAACCTCTCAAGGAGCAGTCAAACACAGTCCCAAGACTGTTGACAGTCCTAGGACTGTGAGTCATCAACGATCCGTTGAGGCAGTCCCAGGACTGCGGTTCCGTATGTGCGGCTTCCAGACGTGGGTCAACTGAGAGGTGTCGTGGCATGACAGGTGCCAGCAAGGCGCGGCAGCGTCTTTCCCTGTTGACGGGAAGGTCCGGAACGGATGGCGTCCTCATCGTTCCGAAGGCCGAGCCCGGGGCGGAGGGAGCCGACCTCGTGCCCGGCGCGGCGCTTCGCTGGCCACCGTGTGAGTGCGGGCACTCGCTGTGCCCCGATTACAGAATTCCGGAGAGCGAGGCGTGAGGGTTCGGCCGAGCCCGCCGGCGATCCGGATCGGGATGGTCGTCTTCGACCGAGCCCATGACATGGTCGGCGTTGTCGACGCGTTCGGCGGGCCGATCGTCACGTTGTCGCGTCCTACCGGTGTCTCCTGGCGGAGCCGGTCCGCTTCCCTGCGGCCCGGTACGGCATACGAGCACAGGCAGCTGCGTGCAATTGCCGCGCTGTGGCAGCAGCAGCACAAGAGCCTGGCCCGGTGACCGGTCGCGACAGCCGGTGGGGCGGACCCGGCATCCGGATCCGCCCCGTCCGTACCGAAATCCCTCAGGCCGACATGCCCAGCTCCCGCGCGATCAGCATCCGCTGCACCTCGCTCGTGCCCTCGCCGATCTCCAGGATCTTCGAGTCGCGCCACATCCGCGCCACCGGGTACTCGTTCATGAAGCCGTAGCCGCCGTGGATCTGGGTCGCGTCGCGGGCGTTGTCCACGGCCACGGTCGACGAGTACAGCTTGGCGATCGCCGCCTCCTTCTTGAACGGCTCGCCCGCCAGCAGCCGTGACGCCGCGTCCCGCCAGCCGATCCGGGCCATGTGGGCCCGCATCTCCATGTCCGCGATCTTGAACTGGATCGCCTGGTTGGATCCGATCGGCTTCCCGAACGCGTGCCGTTCGGCGGCGTACTTCACCGACTCGTCCACACAGCCCTGCGCCAGGCCCGTCGAGAGTGCCGAGATGGCGATACGGCCCTCGTCCAGGATCCGCAGGAACTGCGCGTACCCCCGGCCCTCCTCGCCCAGCAGGTTCTCCAGAGGGACACGCACGTCGGTGAAGGACAGCTCCCGGGTGTCCGAGGCGTTCCAGCCGACCTTGGAGTACGGGGCGGCGACCGTGAAGCCCGGGGTGCCGGACGGGACGATGATCGAGGAGATGCGCGGCGCGCCGTTCTCCTTGCGGCCCGTCACCGCCGTGACGGTCACCAACTCCGTGATGTCCGTACCGGAGTTGGTGATGAAGCACTTGGAGCCGTTGATCACCCACTCGCCCGTCGCCTCGTCGCGCACGGCGGTCGTGCGGGTGCCGCCCGCGTCCGAGCCGCCGTCAGGCTCCGTCAGGCCGAAGGCGCCGAGAGCCTCGCCGGAACAGAGCTTCGGCAGCCACTGCCGCTTCTGCTCCTCCGTACCGAAGCGGAACACCGGCATCGCGCCGAGGGAGACCCCGGCCTCCAGGGTGATCGCCACCGAGGAGTCGACCCGGGCCAGTTCCTCCAGGGCGATACCGAGGGCGAGGTAGTCGCCGCCCATCCCGCCGTACTCCTCCGGGAACGGCAGCCCGAACAGGCCCATCCGTCCCATCTCCCGCACGATCTCGTACGGGAACTCATGACGCTCGTAGAAGTCGCCGATCTTCGGCGCGACCACGTCGTGGGCGAACTCCTCGACGGTGCGTCGCAGTTCCTCGTGCTCGGCGGTCAGCCGGTGGTCCAGGGACATGGGGACGTTCACTCCTTGTGGGGTGTTCAAGGTGTTCACTGCGCCGCTAGTGCGCGGACGGTACGGGACGGGCTGGGCCGGCCCAGGTGCCCGGCGAGCCACACGCTCGTGGCGGTGAGCTCGTCGAGATCGACCCCGGTCTCGATGCCGAGGCCCTCGAGCATCCACACGAGATCCTCGGTGGCGAGATTGCCGGTCGCGCTCTTCGCGTACGGGCAGCCGCCGAGGCCGCCCGCGGAGGCGTCCACGGTGGAGACGCCGTGCTGGAGCGCGGCGAGGGTGTTGGACAGGGCCTGCCCGTACGTGTCGTGGAAGTGCACCCCGATCGTGTCGGTGTGCACACCCGCCTCGTTCAGCCCGGACAGCAGGGTCTGTACGTGGCCGGGGGTCGCGACCCCGATGGTGTCGCCGAGCGAGAGCTCGTCGCAGCCGAGGTCCATCAGCGCCTTGGCGACCCGGACGACCTGGTGGACCGGGACGGATCCCTCCCACGGGTCGCCGAAGCACATCGACAGGTAGCCGCGCACGTGCACCTTGTCCGCCTTGGCGCGGGCCACCACGGGCTCGAACATGGCGAGTGACTCGTCGATGGTGCGGTTGAGGTTGCGGGCCGCGAACGTCTCCGTCGCCGAGCCGAAGACGGCGATCCTCCGGGCCCCGAGTGCCAGGGCCCGGTCGAGTCCCCGCTCGTTCGGTACGAGGACCGGGAGCGCGACGTCGCCCACGTCCGCGATGTCGCCGAGCATCGGGAAGAGCTGCTCCGCGTCCGCCAGTTGGGGCACCCACTTGGGGTGGACGAAGCTCGTCGCCTCGATCGTGGTCAGACCGGCGACCGCGAGCCGGCGGATGAACTCCGCCTTCACCTCGGTCGGCACGACCGTCTTCTCGTTCTGCAGCCCGTCGCGGGCGCCGACCTCGTGGATGCGGACCCGGGCGGGCAGGTCCGGCGCGGCCACGGTCATCGGCAGGGGGCGGTCGGTGGCGGTCATGCTTCCTCCCCGGCGGCCGAGGGGGTGACCACGGCCAGGACCTGGTCCATGGCCACCGTCGTCCCGGCGGTCACGTCGAGTTCGGTCACCGTGCCGGCGTGCGGGGCGGAGATGACGTGCTCCATCTTCATCGCCTCCACGACCAGCAGGCTCTGTCCGGCCACGACCTCGTCCCCGACGGCCACCTTCACCACGGTGACCGTCCCGGGCATGGGCGCGGCGAGCGTGTCCGCGCCGGAGCGGCCGGCGCCGGACAGTGACGCCTCCACCGGGTCGTGGTCCCGGACGTGCCAGGTGTCGCCGTCCCGGCCGAGCCAGTGGCCCTCCGGGGCCACGGCGTACGCGAACGAGTGCGTGACACCGGCGAGTTCGAGAGTGATCCGGCTCTCGTCGACGGACAGGGCCCTGGCCGTCTCCGCGCTGCCGGGCAGCGGCCCCAGCGGACCGCAGGCGCCCGATTCGGGGGCCGGCGGCTGCGCGCCCTCCCCGACATGTCCGAACGTCAGCTCCGCGCCCGCGCCGCGCGGCCGCAGGCCGACCTGGACCGGGTCGTGGCCCGGGATCCGGAAGTGCCGCACCGTGCGCGCCGGGGTGCCGCCGAGCCGCCAGCCGTCACCGGCCGAGAACGGGTCGGACCAGGTCCCGGGTGTACGGGCGCCGGCGGGGGAGTGCTGCCGCAGCAGTGCGGCGGCCGCGTACACCTCCTCCGGCACCCCCTCCGGGACCAGCGCCTCCACCTCGCGCTCCACCAGGCCGGTGTCCAGGTCGCCCGCCACCACGGCGGGGTGCCCGAGCAGCCTGCGCAGGAAGCCCGCGTTGGTCGGGACGCCGAGGACCACCGTGTCCGCGAGCGCCGCCCGCAGCCGGCGCAGCGCCGTCGCCCGGTCGGGGCCGTACGCGATCACCTTCGACAGCATCGGGTCGTACAGGCTGCCGACCTCGCCGCCCTCGCCGAGCCCCGAGTCCGTCCGCACCCCGCCGCCCTGCGGCTCGTGCAGCGCCAGCACCGTGCCGCCCGAGGGCAGGAAGCCGCGCGCCGGGTCCTCGGCGCAGATCCGGGCCTCGACGGCATGACCGGTGAGGGTGATGTCGTCCTGCCCGTGGGCAAGTTGCTCCCCTGCCGCGACCCGCAGCTGCCACTCGACCAGGTCGAGGCCGGTGATCAGCTCAGTCACCGGGTGTTCCACCTGGAGGCGGGTGTTCATCTCCATGAAGTAGTACGAGTCGGGGTCGTTGCCCGGGACGATGAACTCGACCGTTCCCGCGCCGACGTACCCGCAGGAGCGGGCGGCCTGCACGGCCGCCTCGCCCATCGCCGCGCGGGTCTTCCCGTCGAGCAGGACCGACGGCGCCTCCTCGATGATCTTCTGGTGGCGGCGCTGGAGCGAGCACTCGCGCTCGCCGAGGTGCACCACGTTGCCGTGTCCGTCGGCCAGCACCTGGATCTCGATGTGGCGCGGCCGGTCGATCCACCGCTCCACGAGCAGCGTGTCGTCGCCGAACGAGGCGCGCGCCTCACGCCGCGCGGCGGCGATCTCGTCCGCGAGCAGCGCCGGGTCACGGACCAGCCGCATGCCCTTGCCGCCGCCGCCCGCCGAGGGCTTCAGCAGGACCGGCATGCCGATCTCATGCGCTGCTTCGGCGAGCTGGCCGTCGGTCAGCTCACTGCCCGAGGAGCCGGGCACCACCGGGACACCGGCCGCGGCGACCGTCTCCTTGGCCCGGATCTTGTCGCCCATCAGCGAGATGGCGGCGGCGGGCGGCCCGATGAAGGCCAGCCCCGCGTCCTCGCACGCCCGCGCGAAGCCCGCGTTCTCGGCGAGGAAGCCGTAGCCGGGGTGGACGGCCTGCGCGCCGGTGCGGCGGGCCGCCTCCAGCAGCCGGTCCACGCTCAGATAGCTCTCGGCCGCCGGTGCGGGCCCGATCCGTACCGCCGTGTCGGCCTCCCGTACGTGCCGGGCATCCGCGTCCGCGTCGCTGAAGACCGCGACCGAGCGCACCCCCAGCTCGCGCAGGGTCCGGATGACCCGGACCGCGATCTCGCCGCGGTTGGCGACGAGAACCGTGTCGAACATCGTCATCTGTTCCTCACATCCGGAAGACGCCGAAGCCGGCATCGCCCAAGGGGGCGTTGGCGCACGCGGTCAGGGCGAGCCCCAGCACCTGGCGGGTCTCCATCGGGTCGATCACGCCGTCGTCCCAGAGCCGGGCGGTGGCGTAGTACGCGTTGCCCTGGGTCTCGTACTGCTCGCGGATCGGGGCCTTGAACGACTCCTCGTCCTCGGCGCTCCAGTCGTCGCCCAGCTGGTCGCGCTTGACCGTGGCGAGGACGGACGCGGCCTGCTCGCCGCCCATGACGGAGATCTTCGCGTTGGGCCACATCCACAGGAAGCGGGGGCTGTAGGCCCGGCCGCACATGGAGTAGTTGCCCGCCCCGTAGGACCCGCCGACCACCACGGTCAGCTTCGGCACGCGGGTGCAGGCGACGGCGGTGACCATCTTGGCGCCGTGCTTGGCGATGCCGCCGGCCTCGTAGTCGCGGCCGACCATGAAGCCCGAGATGTTCTGCAGGAAGACCAGGGGGATGCCGCGCTGGTCGCACAGCTCGATGAAGTGCGCGCCCTTCTGGGCGGACTCGGAGAACAGGATGCCGTTGTTGGCGACGATGCCGACCGGGTGGCCGTGGATGTGCGCGAAACCGGTGATCAGCGTCGTCCCGTACTCCGCCTTGAACTCGGCGAACCGCGAGCCGTCCACGACCCGGGCGATCACCTCGCGCACGTCGTACGGAGTCCGGGAGTCGACGGGCACGGCCCCGTAGAGACCGGCGGGATCCACCTTCGGCTCGTCCACCGCCTGTACGGACCAGGGCAGCGCGCCCCGGTCCGGAAGCGTGGCCACGATGTTCCGCACGATCCGCAGCGCGTGCGCGTCGTCCTCCGCCAGGTGGTCGGTGACCCCCGACGTGCGGGAGTGGACCTCGCCGCCGCCCAGCTCCTCGGCGGTGACGACCTCGCCGGTCGCGGCCTTCACCAGCGGCGGCCCGCCCAGGAAGATCGTCCCCTGGTTGCGGACGATCACGGCCTCGTCGCTCATCGCCGGGACGTACGCCCCGCCTGCCGTGCAGGACCCCAGCACCGCCGCGATCTGCGGGACACCGGCCCCGGACATCCGGGCCTGGTTGTAGAAGATCCGCCCGAAGTGCTCGCGGTCCGGGAACACCTCGTCCTGCATCGGCAGGAAGGCGCCGCCCGAGTCGACCAGGTACAGGCACGGCAGCCGGTTCTCCAGCGCCACCTCCTGGGCCCGCAGGTGCTTCTTCACGGTCATCGGGTAGTACGTGCCGCCCTTGACGGTCGCGTCGTTGGCGACGATCACGCACTCCCGGCCGCTGACCCGGCCGATCCCTGCGATCACCCCTGCGGCCGGTGCGGCGCCCCCGTACAGCCCCTCGGCCGCCAGCGGGGCCAGCTCCAGGAAGGGCGAGCCCGCGTCGAGCAGGGTGTCCACCCGCTCCCGGGGCAACAGCTTGCCGCGCGCCACATGCCGGGCGCGGGCCTTCTCACCCCCGCCGAGCCTGGCCGTGGCGAGCCGCTTGCGCAGCTCGTCGGCGAGCGCGTGATGCGCCGCCTCGTTGGCCTGCCAGGCCTCCGAGGCGGGATCGGCCGCGCTCGCCAGCACCGGTGCCTGCTGCATCCTGTCGAGCCCCCTTGCCCGTACCGCAGTGTGACGACCTCACCCGTGATCGTCAGCGGGAGAAGTTGTTAGTGAGCGTTAACGTCCTCACAGGTTAACGACCGCTAACGCGCCTGTCTAGAATGACTCAACATGAGCACCCATGCCGCCGCCCGCGTCGCGGCCCCCACCCGCCGCGAGCAGATCCTCAAGGAGGCCGCCCGCCTCTTCGCCGAGCGCGGCTTCCACGGTGTCGGCGTCGACGAGATAGGCGCCGCCGTCGGCATCAGCGGCCCCGGCCTCTACCGGCACTTCCCCGGCAAGGACGCGATGCTCGCCGAGCTGCTCGTCGGCATCAGTGAGCGGCTGCTGGCCGGCGGGCAGCTGCGGGTCTCCGAGGACGCCTCCGGGGACAGCTCCCCCGAAGCGCTCCTGGACGCGCTCATCGAGGGCCACATCGACTTCGCACTCGACGACCGCCCCCTGATCACCCTGCACGACCGCGAGCTGGACCGCCTGCGGGAAGCCGACCGCAAGCGGGTGCGCCGCCTCCAGCGTGAGTACGTCGAGGTGTGGGTCGCCGTCGTCCGCGACCTCTACCCGGCCCTCCCCGAGCACGAGGCCCGCGCCACCGTCCACGCGGTCTTCGGCCTGCTGAACTCCACCCCCCACCTCGGTCGCCCCGGCGCGCTGCCCGGCCGCACGGACACCGCGGCGCTGCTGCACCGGCTGGCCCGGGGGGCCTTCGCCGCGGCGGGAGCCCGCCAAGAGGGCTGAGCGGCTCCGGACCGGGGTCGCCCACCCCTCAATACGGCCAGCACGCTGCGCACATCCCACGGCACAATGGGTTCATGCCGATACCCAGCCGCTCCGCCCTCGTCGACCACCTCGTCCGTACGCGCATAGCGGGAGACGTCGCGACCCCGCGCGACAACAACCTGTCCCACTACCGCAAGCTGGCCAACGGTGACCGCCACTTCTGGCTGGGGCTGGAACTCGGCGACCGGTGGCGCGACGAACAGGACGTCCTCGCGGTGATGGCCGAGAGGTGCGGTGTCAGCGACGACCCGGAGCACCGGTTCGGCCAGGACACCATCGACCCCGAGCTCACCGTCGCCGCCCTGGACCGGGCCGCGGCCCGACTGCGCAAGGCGGCCGACGGCACGGAGCGGGTGCTCTTCGCCACCGGTCACCCGGGTGGGCTCCTGGACGTCCACCGGCAGACCGCCGCCGCGCTGCGGGCGGCCGGCTGCGAGATCATGCGGATCCCGTCCGGGCTCACGGCCGACGAGGGCATGGTCTTCCAGTTCGCCGACGTAGCCGTGCAGGAGCGCGGCGCGACCCTCTGGCACACCCACTCCCCGGCCCCGATGGCGGCGATCCTGGACGGCCTGGAGCGGGAGGGGCGCCCCCTGCCCGACCTGGTCGTCGCCGACCACGGCTGGGCCGGATGCGCGGCGCAGCGCGGGCTGGACGCCATCGGATACGCGGACTGCAACGACCCCGCACTGTTCCTGGGGGAGGCCGAGGGCACCCTCCAGGTGGCCGTCCCACTGGACGACCACGTGCTGGACCCGCGCTTCTACGACCCGCTGACCGAGTACCTGCTGGACGCGGCCGGGCTGCTCTGAACGGGCGGCTCAGGGCCCGGGCGGTACGGGGGTGGCGCGGGCGTACCGCGCGGCCAGGTCGCGCAGATGCGCGACCAGCTCGGCGGGCTCCGTCACGGTGAAGTCATGGCCGAGCATCCCGAGATGGACGGCGAGGCTGTCCAGTGAGTCCGCCCCCGTGGCCAGCACGCAGGTGCTCTCGTCGACGGCCTCCACCACGCCCACCGCCGGGTTGATCCGCTCCAGCACGGCTGCCGCGGGCGCGTGCACCGTGACCCGCGCCCGGTGGCGCCAGGCCGCCGCCGACGCCTTGCCCGCCACGTAGACGGCGGCGTCCCCCTCCGGGTCCTCGCGCGGCGCGAAGCGCGGGCCCGACGGCGTGCGCGGCGTGATGCGGTCCACCCGGAACATCCGCCAGTCGTCACGGTCCACGTCCCAGGCGACGAGATACCAGCGGCGCCCCCAGTTGACGACGCGCTGGGGTTCGACCAGCCGGCGGGTCGGGGTCCCCGCATGGTCCCGGTAGTCCAGCCGGAGGCGTTCGCGGTCCCGGCAGGCCGTTGCCAGTGTCATCAGGAGCTCGGTGCCGATGCCCGAATCGGGCCGGTCGGCGGGCACCGGCAGGGTGTACTCCTGCAAGGCCCGCACCCGCCGGCGCAGCCGTGACGGCAGCACCTGCTCGAGCTTGGCCAGCGCCTGGAGCGAGGTCTCCTCCATGCCCGGCATCGCGTTCCGTGCGACCGTGCGCACGGCGATCGTCACCGCGACCGCCTCGTCGTCCTCCAGCAGCAGGGGCGGCATCGCCGCGCCGGCGGCCAGCCGGTAGCCGCCGGTGGAGCCCCGGGTGGCGTCCACCGGGTAGCCGAGGGTGCGCAGCCGCTCGATGTCGTTGCGCACCGTGCGGCCGCTCACCCCCAGCCGTTCGGCGAGTTCGGTGCCCGGCCACTCGCGCGGCGACTGGAGCAGGGACAGCAGTCTGAGCAGGCGTGCGGAGGTTTCCAGCATGGTCCGAACACTGCCCCTTCATTAGGAACGAAGCTTTCCTGATGCCATCCTAGAGTTCTGTCCATGGAGAACAGCAGCGCCACCGCAGCCCGCACCGTCCAGGACGCCACCGCCACGGAGATCCGCCCCTTCCGCATCGAGATCCCGCAGGCGGACGTCGACGACCTGCGCCACCGTCTCGCCCGCACCCGCTGGAACACCGGTCTGCCGGGCGTCGAGGGCTGGACGCGGGGCGTGCCCGCCGACTACCTGAAGGACCTGGCCGCGTACTGGGCCGACGGCTTCGACTGGCGCGCGGCGGAGGCCCGGCTGAACGAGTTCCCGCAGTTCCTCACGGAGATCGACGGCCAGGACATCCACTTCGTCCGAACCCGCTCGGCGAAGGCCGACGCCCCGGCGCTGCTGCTGATCCACGACTGGCCGGGCTCGTTCGTCCAGTTCATCGACGTCATCGAACCGCTCTCGCGCGACTTCGACGTCGTCGTCACCTCCACCCCGGGCGTCGGCTTCTCCGGACCGCTCACCTCGACCGGCTGGAGCACCGGCCGGATCGCCGCGGCCTTCACCACCCTCATGGACCGGCTCGGCTACGGGCGTTACGGCGTGCAGGGCAACGGCGGCGGTGCCTGGATCGCCGCGGAGATGGGCCGCCTGGCCCCCGACGCCGTCACGGGCATCCATGTGAACGGCCTGGTCACCTTCCCCTCCGAGGACCCGGCGGACTTCGCCGGGCTCACGGAGTCCGAGCAGACCCGGCTGGAGCGCCTGCAGAACTTCCGCGACGACAAGATGGGCTTCAACGCCATCCAGTCGACCCGCCCCGAGACCCTGGCCTTCGGCCTGCACGACTCCCCGGTGGGGCAGCTGGCCTGGATCACCGAGAAGTTCAAGGAGTGGACCGACCCCGCGAGCGAGCTCCCCGAGGACGCCGTCGGCCGCGACCACCTGCTGACCAACATCAGCGTGTACTGGTTCACCGGTACGGCGGGCTCCTCGGCGCACCTCTACTACGAGATGGCACACGACCCGTCCGCGTGGGCGCCGAAGGACCGCGGCACGGTCCCGACCGCCGTGGCCGTCGCGCTGCCGGCCGACGTCGCGATCCGCCGGTTCGCCGAGCGCGACCACCACGTGGTGCGCTGGACCGAGCTCGACCGCGGCGGCAACTTCCTCTCGCTGGAACAGCCGGAGCTGCTGGTCAAGGACGTCACCGAGTTCTTCCGCACCCTCGGCTAGCCGTTGTCCAGGCGGTCGGTGAACAGCCCTCCGCCGTCCCCGTTGCCCTTCCCGTCGCCGGGCCCGACCACCGGATTCCCTTCCGCCCGGGCCCGGCGCCGCTGTGCCACCCCCGGAGTCGGGTCGAGATAGACCCGCTTGATCGACGGGTACCGCTCCCGCAACTGCTGCTCCGCCTCCTCGCAGGCCCACTCGACCTGTTCGGCGCTGGCCACGTCCCGGAAGTCGACTTTCGCGGCGATCAGGACCTCGGCCGGTCCCTGGATGAGCGTGGTCAGTTCCAGCACGTCGATGATGTGCGGCACCGTGAGCAGTTCCTCCCGCACCCCCGTCCGCATCGACGGGGGCACCGGACGGCCGATCAGCAGCTGGGCGTTGGAGCGGCCGAGCACCCAGGCCACGTACACGAGCAGCACGCCGATCAGGATCGACGCGATGCCGTCCCAGACACCGGAGCCCGTCAGCTGGCCGCCGAGCAGCCCGCCCGCGGCCAGCAGCAGTCCGACCAGAGCCGCCGAGTCCTCCATCACCACGGCCTTGACCGCGGTGTCGGGCGTGCGGCGCAGGTACCGGGCGGGGGCGGCGCCCAGCCGGGCGGCCTCACCGCGCACCTGCCGCAGCCCGGTGCGCAGGGAGTAGCCCTCCAGGAGGAAGGCGACGCCCAGCACGATGTACGAGATGAGCGGATCGCCGAGTTCCTCGCCCTGCGTCAGGGTGTGGATGCCGTCGTACAGCGAGAAGACGGCACCGCCGACGAACGTGGCGACGGAGGCGAGCATGGCCCAGATGTACCGCTCGGGGCCGTAGCCCAGCGGGTGGTCCTCGTCGGCGGGCTTCTCGCTGCGCTTGAGCGAGGTGAGCAGCAGTACCTCGGTGACCGTGTCGGCGACGGAGTGGGCCGCCTCGGAGAGCATCGCGCTCGATCCGCTGATCATCCCGGCGACGGCCTTCGCCACGGCGATGCCGAGGTTGGCCGCCGCCGCGACGATGACGGTGAAAGTGGACTCCCCACCAGCAGATTTCTCGTCACTCATGGTGGGGAGTATGTCCGCAGCCGCGACAGGCATGTCCGACGCGCGGCCGTGCGTCCCGTTCAGTCCCGCCGGGGGACCCGGACGACGCCCTCCTGGATGACGGTGATCGCCAGCCGGCCGTCCTGGGTGTAGATACGGGCCTGGCCGAGCCCGCGCCCACCGGACGCGGACGGCGACTCCTGGTCGTACAGCAGCCATTCGTCGGCCCGGAACGGCCGGTGGAACCACATCGCGTGGTCCAGGCTCGCGCCCACCACGTCGCCGACCGCCCAGCCGCCGCGCCCGTGGGCGAGGAGCACCGAGTCGAGCAGCGTCATGTCGGAGACGTACGTCGCCATGCAGACGTGCAGCAGCGGGTCGTCGGCGAGCTTCCCGTTGGTGCGGAACCACACCTGCGATCGGGGCTCGCGCGGCTCCCCGACCGTGCCGAACGGCGGGGCGTCCACGTACCGCAGGTCGACCGCGGCGCGCGCCTCGATCAGCCGGTCCACGACCGTGGGGTCGCTGAACCGGTCCGCGTACCGCGGCAGCATCTCGGCGGCCGTGGGCAGCGTGTCGGGGTCGGGCGCGGCCGGCATGCCGGCCTGGTGCTCCAACCCCTCCTCATGCGTCTGGAAGGACGCCGAGAGGTGGAAGATCGGCTGCCCGTGCTGGACGGCGACGACCCGCCGGGTGGTGAAGGAGCGGCCGTCCCGGATGCGGTCGACGCTGTAGACGATCGGCGCGCCCGGGTCCCCCGCCCGCAGGAAGTACGAGTGCAGGGAGTGGGCGGGCCGGTCCGCGGGGACGGTGCGGCCCGCGGCGACGAGCGCCTGGGCCGCGACCTGTCCGCCGAAGACGCGGGGCACGATCGCCGAACGGCTGGTGCCCCGGAAGATGTCCTGCTCGATCTGCTCCAGGTCGAGCAGGTCGAGCAGATCGAGCAGGGCGTCCGGTTCTGAGCTCATGGAGAGAACGTAGCCGCTCTACAGGCCCATGGACTTCGCGATGATCGACTTCATGACCTCGCTGGTGCCGCCGTAGATGCGGTTGACCCGGTTGTCCGCGTACAGGCGGGCGATCGGGTACTCGTTCATGAAGCCGTAGCCGCCGTGCAGCTGGAGGCAGCGGTCGATCACGCGGTGCGCGACCTCGGTGCAGAACAGCTTCGCGGAGGCGGCCTCGGCGGCGGTCAGCTCACCGGCGTCCAGCGCCTCCAGCGCGCGGTCGGCGACGGCCTGGGCCGCGTCCACCTCGGCCTGGCAGGCGGCCAGCTCGAACTTGGTGTTCTGGAACGAGGCGACGGTCTTGCCGAAGACCGTGCGGTCCTGCACGTACTCCTTGGCGAACCGCACGGCTGCAGCGGCCTGCGCGTACGCACCGAAGGCGATGCCCCAGCGCTCGGAGGCAAGGTTGGTGCCGAGGTAGCCGAAGCCCTTGTTCTCCTCGCCGAGCAGGTCCTCGACCGGGACCTTCACGTCGACGAACGCCAGCTCGGCGGTGTCGGAGACCCGAAGGCCCAGCTTGTCGAGCTTGCGGCCGATCGAGTAGCCCTCGGACTTGGTGTCGACGGCGAACAGGGAGATGCCGAAGCGGCGGTCGTCCTCGCGCGGGGCGGAGGTACGGGCGCAGACGATCACACGGTCGGCGTGCACGCCACCGGTGATGAAGGTCTTGGAGCCGTTGAGGACGTAGTGCGTACCGTCCTCGGAGAGCTTGGCGGTGGTCTTCATGCCCGCGACGTCGGAGCCGGTGCCCGGCTCGGTCATCGCGAGGGCCCACATCTCCTCGCCGGTGACGAACTTCGGCAGCCAGCGCTTCTTCTGCTCGTCGGTGGCGAGCATCTTCACGTAGGGCAGACCGAGCAGCGTGTGCACGCCGGAGCCACCGAAGGAGACGCCCGCGCGCGCGGTCTCCTCGTAGATGAGCGCCTCGTACTTGTGCGACTCGATGCCGGCGCCGTCGTACTCCTCGTCCACGGTGATGCCGAAGACGCCCAGCTCGCCGAGCTTCAGGTAGAAGTCGCGCGGGGCCTGGCCGGCCGCGAACCACTCGTCGTACACGGGCACGACCTCGGCCGCGATGAAGGCGCGGATGGTCTCCCGGAACGCCTCGTGGTCCTCGTTGAATACCGTACGGCGCACGGGGTGCCTCCCTGGTCGGCTTCGCTCGGCTTGGCTAAGCGCTTGCTCAGCCTTGGTTAAAAGTTACCCGGCGGTCACCGGAGCTGTCCAGGGTGATGCTGAGCACGCCGGTGGGGAGGGTGCCGCCGGTACTGCGCCCGGAGCTGAGGTATCCAGGTGCCGGCAGTCACGCAGAGCCCGGGGCCGCCGGGTGCCGACGGCTCTTCCCGTGACTCGGGCCCCCTGGTGCCGAACGCCGTCCCGGGGCTCGCCTCAGATGCCGAACCGTGCCGCGATCCCGTCGAGTACGCAGTCCAGTCCCGTCTCGAACGCCCAGGTCGCGTCGTCCTTGCGGGTCGCCCGCAGTCCGTACCGCTGGTACGTGGGATAGCGGCCGGTGTCCATCAGGTACATCATCTGCGGCGCCAGGCCCAGCCGTGTCTCGTCGCCGGAGGACCAGCCCGCGGACCGTGTCCACTCCCGCACCGCCACCTCGGACTGCACCGAGCCGTGGGCGAAGGCGCTGACCGTGCGGAACGCGACCATCATCGCGTCCTCGTCGAGGCCGAGTCCGTCGAGCGCCGCCAATTGCCTTTCGGCGACGGCCAGCCGGCCCGGGGTGAGGACGAAGAGGTGGGTCGGCAGCTGCCCCACCCAGGGGTGCCGCAGCATCACGTCCCGGGTGAGCAGGCCGAACGCGCGCAGCACCTCGCGCCATCCGGTCACCTCGTCGGGGATCCGCATCTCCGTGGTCACCCGCTCCGCCATCAGCGCCCACAGGTCGTCCTTGCCGGAGACGTGGCGGTAGGCGGCCATGGGGGCGACGCCCAGCTCCGTGGCGAGCCTGCGCATGGTGACGGCGGCGAAGCCCTCCGCGTCGGCGATCTCCACGGCGACGGCCCCGATCCGCTCCAGGGTCAGCGAGGTGCGGGGCGCGGCCGCGGGCCGCTCCAGGCGCTGCCACAGGGAGGTGTCGGGCCCCGCGCTGCCGCTCTTGCCACTGTCCTTCTTCTGGCCGGCCACGGACGGGCTCCTCTCGACGGGCAGCCAGCGTACAACGTATGCGGCAGTAGACAACGTACACATGGGCGGATACGTTGTACGCACAGAAATACGTTGTACACAGCCGCTCGCTTCCATGCTTCCAGGGGGATCCCATGTCCAGCACCCGTCCGCAGCTCCGCGTCGCCGTAGTCGTCGGCAGCACCCGTGAGGGCCGGTTCGCGCCCGTCGTCACCCAGTGGCTGAAGGGGCACCTGTCCCAGCGCGACGACATGACCACGGATGTCGTCGACCTCGCCGAGACCCCGCTCCCCACGACCCTGCCCGCGTTCGGCCGGCCGCCGGCGCCGGGCACGGAGGAGGCCCTCGCCCTGGTGTCACCGCGCCTCGCGGCCGCCGACGCGTTCGTCTTCGTCACGCCGGAGTACAACCACAGCTTTCCCGCGTCCCTGAAGAACGCCATCGACTGGCACAACGAGCAGTGGCACGCCAAGCCGGTCGCCTTCGTCTCCTACGGCGGCCTGTCCGGCGGTCTGCGCGCCGTGGAACAGCTCCGGGTCGTGATGGCCGAGCTGAACGCCACGACCATTCGCAACACGGTCAGCTTCCACAACGCCTACGGCATGTTCGGCACGGACGGCACCGTCGACGACGCCCAGGTCGACACGGCCGCCAAGGCGCTGCTGGACCAGCTCGCGTGGTGGGCGCACGCGCTGCGGGACGCCAGGGCCACCGCCCCGTACGCCGCCTGAGAACGCCTCGGGCAGCCGGGGACGACGATGAGCCAGTACGCGAACGACACCCATGACCAGCAGGGGCCCAGCACCGCCCCACCCACCTCGGGCGAAGGCGGCGGCCCCTCGAAACTCGTTTTGTTCGGTCTCCTGCTGGGCCTGATGCTCGGCCTGCTCGACGGCACGATCGTCGGCACCGCCCTGCCCACGATCGTCGGCGACCTGGGCGGCCTCGACCACCTGTCCTGGGTGGTGACCGCCTACCTGCTCACCGCGTCCCTCTCCACCCCCCTCTGGGGCAAGCTCGGCGACCTGTACGGGCGCAAGGGCAGCTTCCTCTCGTCGATCACGGTGTTCCTCGTGGGCTCCGT
The DNA here is from genome assembly GCF_040630635.1 of Streptomyces sp. NPDC005761. NCBI lineage: Bacteria > Bacillati > Actinomycetota > Actinomycetes > Kitasatosporales > Streptomycetaceae > Streptomyces > Streptomyces sp. NPDC005761. The sequence goes on from NZ_JBEXXX010000032.1 coordinate 47,729, forward strand.
ACTGTCGGGACTCGCCCAGGACATGGGACAGCTGATCGCCTTCCGAGCCGTCCAGGGACTCGGCGCGGGCGGCCTCATGGTCGGCGCCATCTCCATCATCGGCGTGATGCTGCCGCCCTCCCAGGCGGGCCGCTCGCAGGCGATGATCGGGGCCATGATGCCGGTCGCGCTGGTCGGCGGGCCGCTGCTCGGCGGCTTCCTCACCGACCAGCTGAGCTGGCGGTGGGTCTTCTACGTCAACGTCCCCGTCGGCGCGCTCGCCCTGCTCGTCGTCGGGCTGCGCCTGCGCCTGCACACCGAGCGGGTCAAGGCGCGGATCGACTACGCGGGCGCCGGCCTGCTCTGCGCCGCGATCCTGGCCCTCACCCTGGTGGGCAGCTGGGGCGGGACGCGGTACGCCTGGTCGTCGCCGCAGATCATCGGCCTCGGGGCGACGGGCGCCCTCACCCTGGCGTGGTTCGCCCGGGTCGAGCGGCGGGCCGCCGAACCGATCATCCCGCCCCGCCTGTTCGCCGACCGCAACTTCACCCTCGCCCAGGTCCTCACCTTCCTGGTGGGGGCCGCCATGCTCGGGGCGTCCGCCTATCTGCCGCAGTACATGCAGTTCGTGCGCGGCGCGTCCTCGACGGCCAGCGGCATGCTGCTGCTCCCGTTGATGGCGGGGATGTTCGGCGCCCAACTCCTGGTGGGCAAGCTCCTCGCGGGCGGCGGCCGCTACCGCCCGTACCCCGTCATCGGCGGAGCGCTGACGGCCGTGGGCGCACTCGTCCTGCTGACGGTGGGCCCCGGCACCCCCACCGCGGTGACCTCCGCGCTGACCTTCGTACCGGGCGTGGGCATGGGCCTGTTGATGCAGAGCACCCTGCTCGTCACCATCAACAGCGCGACGCCACGCGACATGGGCGCGGCCACGGGAACCGCCACCCTCGTCCGTACGATCGGCAGCTCACTGGGCATCGCGGTGCTCGGCGCCGTCTACACGAGCCGCCTCCACGCGGGCGGGATGCCCGACGGCGCTACGGCCTGGACGCCTGAAGCGGTGCGAGGGATGCCGGACGAGGTCCGGGACGCGGTACGGATAGCGGTCACGGAGGGCCTGCACGGGGTGCTGGCCGGGGCGGCGCTTCTGGGGGCCGTGATCTTCCTGGCGGCCTGGCTGATGCGGGAGGTGCCGCTGCGGAAGGAGTGACCGGGGGCGGGAGCGCCGGACCCTCGGCGACGCCGGTCCGGGGCCGGGTTCCGGATCGCGGTGAACCGGAAGAGGAAGACGGTCACGGATCCGGCATGCCTCACTCCTGCCGCAGGGCGAGCCACAACTCCGTACGCACGTCCATGTCGTCCAGGTCCGCCCCCAGCAACACCCCGCACCTCGCGATGCGCTGGCGGACGGTGTTGCGGTGGACGGACAGGGCCACCGCCGTGCGGTCCCAGCTGCCGTGCAGCGAGAGCCAGCAGCGCAGGGTCTCCGCGAGCGGCGCGCTGAGCGGGGCGAGGAGTTCGTGGGCACGGGCCGCAGCCGGGCCCGGCGGGAGCAGGGCGGCGAGGCCGGAAAGCGGCGCGTCCACCGCCAGCGGGGTGCGGGTGGCCGTCGCGCGGCCGAGTGCCCGCGCGGCCTGGGTGCCCGCGGCCTCCAGGGCGTCGGCCGGTACGGGGGCCGAGGCGCCGAGCGTCCAGCCCGGCTGCGGGGTGACCCGGGCGCCGCCCGGGACCAGGACCCGCACCGCCTCGCCGTCCACGTCCACGTCCACGAGCGCCGAGCCCAGGGCCGCACCGAGAGCGCCCGCCGAGAGCGGGTCCGGCGCACCGCCGTCGCTGCGGCGGGCGTGCACCACCGTCCACCGCCCGTCGCCGTCCAGCATCGGCGCGACGGCCGCCGGGTCCGCGCCGAGCAGCAGCCGGACCAGGGCCGCCGAGCGGTTCGCCGCGTCCGCGCCCTGGTGCGGGGCGGCCAGGAGCGAGAGCAGGACGACCGCGATTCCGGCGATGGTGTGGTCGCCCGGCTCGCGTCGGTCCGTGGCCAGGGTCAGGGCGAGCCCCTGCCCGCCGCCCAGGGCGTACGCCGACAGCTGGGCCTCGCCCAGGGTGTCGGTGGCCGAGGCGGGGGAGGGGCGCTCGGTCGGGGCGAGCACCCGGGCGAGCCGGGACAGCGCCGCCCGCACCTCCGGGGCCGGCGGGCGGCCCGCCGCGTGCAGCGCCTCGCCGTCGGCGCTCAGCACGGCCGCCCGCCCGGACAGCCGGACCGCCAGCTGGTGCAGCACCGCGGGAATCGGATCAGGCCTGGCCGCCGCCGAGGCCAGGGCCTGCTGGGCCCGGGTCACCCGGCGCAGCTCACGGTGGCGGGCGGCGGCCATCAGCCCCCACACCGCCCGCGCGATCGCGGTGAACGGGGTCTCGGGCGGCACCTCCACCAGCGGCAGCCCGTGCCGGTCGCACGCCGCGACCAGGGCAGGCGGCACCGTCTCGTGCACGGGCCGCACCCCGAAGCCCAGCGCCGCGGCCCCCGCCTCCACGAGCCGGGCCACATAGGTGTCCGGGTCCGTGAGCAGCACCCCGGCACTCAGCAACAGCTCTCCGCCGAGCAGGTAGGGGTACGGGTCCGCCATCTCCGAGGTGTGCACCCACAACAGCTCGGCGTCGGCCGGCCCCGCGATCCTGCGGAGCCCGAGCTCCTCCAGGGCCAGCAGCCCGGCCAGCGCGACGGGTGGGGTGGGTGGCCCCGCGGGAGAGTCGGGCATGGACGTTTCATCCGTTCCGTGAGTCAGAAATGGAGGAAACATACACTTCAGGGTCGGCGCACCGCCGCCTAGCGTCGTCAGCGGACCCGTACGCCTGATTCCGTGCCGTTCCGGGGGATCCGGCACACTCGAAGCAGCGCGTCAGTGATGGAACCGAAGGAAAGGCCACCCGCCCCATGAGCAGCAACGAAACGCCGCGCGGCCCCGTCGACTCGTCCCGCGTCCCGCGGTACGCCGGACCCGCGACGTTCGCCCGGCTGCCCCGCCTCGACGAGGTCGGCACGGCGGAGGTCGCCGTCGTCGGTGTGCCCTTCGACTCGGGCGTCTCCTACCGGCCCGGCGCCCGCTTCGGCGGCAACGCGATCCGGGAGGCCTCGCGGCTGCTCCGCCCGTACAACCCGGCGCAGGACGCCTCGCCGTTCGCCCTCGCGCAGGTCGCCGACGCCGGGGACATCGCCGCGAACCCCTTCAACATCAACGAGGCCGTCGAGACGATCGAGGCCGCGGCCGACGATCTCCTCGGCACCGGCGCCCGGCTGATGACGCTCGGCGGCGACCACACCATCGCGCTGCCGCTGCTGCGCTCCGTCGCCAAGAAGCACGGCCCCGTCGCGCTCCTCCACTTCGACGCGCACCTCGACACCTGGGACACCTACTTCGGCGCCGCGTACACCCACGGCACCCCGTTCCGCCGCGCCGTCGAGGAAGGCATCCTCGACACCTCGGCGCTCTCCCACGTCGGCACCCGCGGCCCGCTGTACGGCAAGCAGGACCTCACCGACGACGCGAAGATGGGCTTCGGCATCGTCACCTCCGCCGACGTCATGCGGCGCGGCGTCGACGAGATCGCCGACCAGCTGCGGCAGCGCATCGGTGACCGGCCGCTCTACATCTCCATCGACATCGACGTCCTGGACCCGGCTCACGCCCCCGGCACCGGCACTCCCGAGGCCGGCGGGCTCACCTCCCGCGAGCTGCTGGAGATCGTGCGCGGGCTGTCCTCCTGCAACCTGGTCTCCGCCGACCTGGTCGAGGTCGCCCCCGCGTACGACCACGCCGAGATCACCTCCGTCGCCGCCTCGCACACCGCGTACGAACTGACGACGATCATGACCCGTCAGATCGCCGAGGCCCGGAAGCCGGTCGCGGAGGCCGGACAGAAGTGAGCCACGACCACCACGACGAGCGGCCCGAGCTCACTCCCGCCCAGATCGCCGCCGCCCTGAACCCTCCGCCCGGACGCAACGGCGGCGACCTCGTCGTCGAGACCCTTCAGGGCCTCGGCGCGACCACGGTCTTCGGTCTGCCCGGGCAGCACGCCCTCGGCATGTTCGACGCGCTGCGCCGCTCGTCCCTCGGTTACGTCGGCCTGCGCGTCGAGAACAACGCGGGCTTCGCCGCCGACGCCTACGGGCGCATCACCGGTGAGGTCGCCCCGCTCCTCCTGTCCACCGGACCCGGTGCGCTCACCTCGCTCGCCGCACTCCAGGAGGCGGCAGCCGCCTCCGCCCCCGTACTGGCGATCTCCAGCCAGATCCCGACCGCGGGCCTCGGCGGCGGCCGGCACGGCTATCTGCACGAACTGCGCGACCAGAAGGCGTCGTTCCGCGACATCGTGAAGTCCGTGCACACCGTCCGTACCGCCTCGCAGATCCCGTCCGCGATCGCGGCCGCCTGGGAGTCGGCGCTCACGGCCCCGCACGGCCCGGTCTGGATCGAGATCCCGCAGGACGTGCTCGGCACCGTGACGACGCTGCCCGTCGTCACGGCGATGGACGCCACCCCGCGCGAGCTGCACGCCCGCCCCGAACTCATCGCGGTGGCGGCGCACCTGCTGTCGAACGCGGAGCGTCCTGCGATCATCGCGGGCGGCGGCGTCGTACGGTCCGACGCGTCCGGCAAGCTGCGCGCCCTCGCCGAGAGGATCGGCGCCCCGGTCGTCACCACGTACGGCGGGAAGGGCGCCTTCCCGTGGGAGCACCCGCTCTCGCTCCGGTCCTGGATGGAGGACCGGCACACGACGGACTTCCTGGAGGACGCGGACGTCCTGCTCGTCGTCGGCTCCGGCCTCGGTGAACTCTCCTCGAACTACTACACGTTCGCCCCCCGCGGCCGCGTCGTACAGATCGAGGCCGACGCCGGGAAGCTGGAGGCCAACCACCCGGCCCTCGGCCTCCACGCCGACGCCCGCGACGCACTCTCCGACCTCCTCGAAGCGGTCACCCCGCGCAAGGACCCGGCCGCCGCCGAGCGCGTCACGGCGGTGCTCGGCCGGGTGCGGGACCGGATCGCCGCCCAGGAACTCACCCTGGAACAGCGCCTCCTCGCCGCAATCCGGACCGCCCTGCCCGACACGTCCCCCAGCTTCTGGGACATGACGATCCTCGCCTACTGGGCCTGGGCCGCCTTCGACGCCCGCCACCCCAACACCATGCACTCCGCCCAGGGCTCGGGCGGCCTCGGCTACGCCTTCCCGGCGGCCATCGGCGCGGCCGCCGCCGACCGGACGAAACCGGTCCTGGCGGTCTCCGGCGACGGCGGCGCGATGTACTCCCTCGCGGAGCTCGCCACCGCCCGCCAGTACGACCTCCCGGTCACCTGGCTGATCGTCGACGACGGCGGCTACGGCATCCTGCGCGAGTACATGAACGACGCCTTCGGTGAGACCAGCGCGACGGAACTGACCGGCCCGGACTTCGTCGCCCTCGCCGAGTCCTTCGGCGTCCCCGCGGTCCGCACGAGCCCGGAGGCGCTCACCGACGACCTGGCCGGCGCCCTCGCACAGCCCGGCCCCTCGGTCGTCGTACTCCCGGCGCTCCTGCGGATGTTCGAGCCGACGCACCTCTGACGGCCTCACGTCCGTGCCCGGGACCGCCGCGGTCCCGGGCACAGACGTGTTGTGGCAGTTCCAGGACGCTGCCCCGTACAACTTTCCGCCCGTCCGCGAGTCAACCCAGTGGGCACGCCGGGGGGCGCGCCCACTGAACCTCAGGGGACGGGAACCACACACATGACGACACCCCGCATATCCCGCCGCGTCCGCGGCGCACTCGGTGCCGCGCTCGCTGTCGGCGTGCTCGCACCCGTGGCGGTCGGAGCGGCGCCCGCCGCGGCCGCCACACCGACGGCGAGCTGCACCTCGGCTAGGGCCGGACTCGCCGCCCAGCTGTCGAAGGACATCACCGCCGCGCTCAAGGGGCGCAGCTCGACCACCGCGGTGGCCCTCTACGACCGGACCACGAAGACCACGTGCACACTCCGGGCCACGTCGAAGTACGACTCCGCCAGCATCGTGAAGGCGACCGTGCTGGCCACGCTGCTCTGGGACAACGCCAAGCAGGGCCGCCACCTCACTCAGCGCGAGGCCGACCTCAGCACCGCGATGATCACCAAGTCCGACAACGACGCGACCACCGCCCTGTGGAAGCAGCTCGGTGTCACCAAGGTCAACGGCTTCCTCAAGGCGGCCGGGATGACACACACCGTGCCCGGGTCCGGCGGCTACTGGGGGCTCACCCAGATCACCGCCCAGGACCAGCAGCGACTGCTGACGCTGCTCACCGCGAAGAACTCGGTGCTCACCGACAGCGCCCGCTCCTACGAGCTCGGCCTGATGCGCAAGGTCGTCTCCTCACAGCGCTGGGGCACGCCGGCCGGGGCCCCGGCCTCGGTGACCGTGCAGGTCAAGAACGGCTGGCTGCAGCGCGCCACCCACGGCTGGCGGGTGCACAGCATCGGCGCCTTCACGGGGAAGGGCCACGACTACGTGCTCACGGTGCTCACCCAGGACAACGCGACGATGACGGACGGCGTGAACACCATCCAGGCCGTCGCCAAGGCCGTGCACAAGGACCTGAACCTGCCGCCCGCGCCACCGCGCATCATGCACGACCTGGCCGCCCGCAGCCTGCACCGGGCGGACGCCCCCACCGAGACGCCCCTCCTCCAGGAGGCGATCCCGCCGGTGCCCGAGGCACCGGCCGGCCGGATGCTCACCGTGACACCCCGGTAGGGACCGTCCGCAGGACCTACGACGAAGGTCCCGTATTTGTTGCGGCGGGATGAAATCCGCAGCACACCGCGTTGGTGCCTTCCGGTAGAGCAGGTCGATCGGGAGGCACCGCGTGTCGGACGCAGGGCAGCAGGAGAGCGGGCAGCAGCCGCGCGGCTGGGCGCGGAGGCTGAGCGGCTACGCGTGGCGCTACCGGCGCAACGTGCTGCTGGCGCTCGGCTCGTCACTCGCCGGAATGGCCGTGATGGCGCTCGTCCCGCTGGTCACCAAGGTGATCATCGACGACGTGGTCGTCGGCCACACCCGGTCCCTGGCCGTCTGGACCGGACTGCTGATCGTCGCGGCCGCTCTCGTGTACGTCTCCACCTACATCCGCCGCTACTACGGCGGCCGGCTCGCCCTCGACGTCCAGCACGACCTGCGGACCGACATGTACGGGACGATCACCCGTCTCGACGGCAGACGCCAGGACGAGCTCTCCACCGGACAGGTCGTCGGCCGCGCCACCAGCGACCTGCAGCTGATCCAGGGCCTGCTCTTCATGCTCCCGATGACCATCGGGAACGTCCTGCTCTTCCTCATCTCCCTGGTGATCATGGCGTGGCTCTCGCCGCTGCTGACCCTCGTGGCCGTCGCCGTCGCCCCCGCCCTCTGGTTCATCGCCCGCCGCTCCCGCACCCGCCTCTTCCCCGCCACCTGGTACGCCCAGTCGCAGGCCGCGGCCGTCGCCGGAGTCGTCGACGGGGCCGTCTCCGGCGTCCGCGTCGTCAAGGGCTTCGGACAGGAGGACCAGGAGACCGGCAAACTGCGCCAGGTCGGGCGCAGGCTCTTCGCCGGCCGGCTGCGCACCATCCGGCTGAACTCCCGTTACACCCCCGCGCTCCAGGCCGTCCCCGCGCTCGGCCAGGTCGCGATGCTGGCCCTCGGAGGCTGGCTCGCCACCCGCGGCGAGATCACCCTCGGTACGTTCGTCGCGTTCTCGACCTACCTCGCCCAGCTCGTCGGCCCGGTCCGCATGCTCGCCATGGTCCTCACCGTCGGCCAGCAGGCCCGTGCCGGTGTGGAGCGCGTACTGGAACTGATCGACACCGAACCGTCGCTGCGGGACGGCACCAAGGAACTTCCCGCCGACGCCCCCGCGAGCGTCGAATTCGACGACGTGCGCTTCGGCTACGACCAGGACCGCCCCGTCCTCGACGGCTTCTCGCTCACCATCGAACCCGGCGAGACCGTCGCCGTGGTCGGCGCGTCCGGCAGCGGGAAGTCCACCGTCTCGCTGCTGCTGCCCCGGTTCTACGACGTGTCGCACGGCGCAGTCCTCGTCGGCGGACACGACGTACGCGAACTGACCCTGGACTCGCTGAGGGCCGCCATCGGCCTCGTGCCGGAGGACAGCTTCCTGTTCTCCGACACCATCCGCGCCAACATCGCCTACGGGCTCCCGGACGCCACCGACGAACAGATCCGGCAGGCCGCCCGCTCCGCCCAGGCCGACCGGTTCATCGCCGAACTGCCCGAGGGCTACGACACCAAGGTCGGCGAGCACGGTCTGACCCTCTCCGGCGGCCAGCGCCAGCGCGTCGCGCTCGCCCGCGCGATCCTCACCGACCCCCGGCTGCTCCTCCTCGACGACGCCACCTCGGCCGTCGACGCCCGCGTCGAGCACGAGATCCACGACGCGCTGCGCCAGGTCATGGCCGGCCGCACCACCCTGCTGATAGCCCACCGCCGCTCCACCCTGGGCCTCGCCGACCGGATCGCCGTCCTGGAGAACGGCCGGCTCGCCGACATCGGCACCCACGAGGAGCTGGAGCGTCGCTCCGCGCTCTACCGGCGCCTGCTCACCGACCCGGACGAGCTGGGCGGCACCTCGCCCGGCCATCTGTCCAAGGCGGCCGCCACGGAGCCCGAGGACGACCGCGCACTCCAGGAGGAGCTCGACGCCGAATTCGACGCCGAGCGCGGCATCACGCCCGAGCTGTGGGTGCGCAAGGAGGAGGCGCGCGAGACCGACGCGGCCGGCACACCCGCCACCCCGGAGCTCCTCGCCCAGGTCGACGCCCTGCCCCCGGCGACCGACACCCCCGACATCGACGAGGCCCGCGCCGTGCAGGCCGAGGAGTCCTACGGGCTCCGCCGGCTGCTGCGCGGCTTCGGGCTGCCGCTGCTGGTCAGCCTTGCGCTGGTGGCCGTGGACGCCGGGGCGGGGCTCCTGCTCCCGGTGCTGATCAGGAACGGCATCGACGACGGCGTCACCCAGCTGGCGCTCGGCGCCGTCTGGGCGGCCTCCGCCTTCGGCCTCGTCGTCGTCCTCGTGCAGTGGGCTGCCCAGATCGGTGAGACCCGGATGACGGGCCGCACCGGCGAGCGCGTGCTCTACTCCCTGCGGCTGAAGATCTTCGCGCAGCTCCAGCGCCTCGGTCTGGACTACTACGAGCGCGAACTGACCGGCCGGATCATGACCCGGATGACGACGGACGTGGACGCCCTGTCCACGTTCCTCCAGACCGGTCTGGTCACGGCCTTCGTCTCCGTCGTCACGTTCTTCGGCATCATGGTCGCCCTGCTGGTCCTCGACGTGGAGCTGGCCCTGGTCGTCTTCGCGACGCTGCCGGTACTGGTCATCGGTACGTTCTTCTTCCGCCGCAGGAGCGTCAAGGCGTACGAGCTGGCCCGTGAGCGCATCAGCGTCGTCAACGCCGACCTCCAGGAGTCCGTCTCCGGCCTGCGTATCGTGCAGGCCTTCCGCCGCGAACGGGACGGTGCCGACCGGTTCGCCGCGCGGAGCGACCACTACCGAGAGGCCCGGGTCCGCGGCCAGTGGCTGATCTCGGTGTACTTCCCGTTCGTGCAGCTGCTGTCGTCGGTGGCCGCGGCGGCCGTACTGATCGTCGGAGCGGGCCGGGTGGACAACGGCACGCTCACCACGGGTGCGCTGGTCGCCTACCTGCTCTACATCGACCTGTTCTTCGCCCCCGTGCAGCAGCTCTCCCAGGTCTTCGACGGCTACCAGCAGGCCACCGTCTCCCTCGGCCGGATCCAGGAGCTCCTCCGGGAGCCGACGTCCACCGCCGACCGGGACGAACCGATGGCCGTTCCGTCGCTGCGCGGCGACATCGCCTTCGAGGACGTGTCCTTCGCGTACGGCGGTGAGGAGGCCGCGCTCACCGGCATCGACCTGCGCATCCCGGCCGGGCAGACGGTCGCGTTCGTCGGCGAGACCGGTGCGGGGAAGTCCACCCTCGTCAAGCTCGTCGCCCGGTTCTACGACCCGACCGGCGGCCGGGTCACCGCGGACGGCACCGATCTGCGTGCGCTGGACATGACCGCGTACCGGCACCGTCTCGGAGTCGTACCCCAGGAGGCGTACCTCTTCGCCGGCACGGTGCGCGACGCCATCGCGTACGGACGGCCCGAGGCCACCGACGCCGAGGTGGAGTCGGCCGCCCGGGCGGTCGGTGCGCACGACATGATCGCCACCCTGGACGGCGGCTACCTCCACGAGGTCGCCGAGCGGGGCCGTAACCTCTCGGCCGGCCAGCGCCAGCTGATCGCGCTCGCCCGAGCCGAACTCGTCGACCCCGACATCCTGCTGCTCGACGAGGCCACCGCGTCCCTGGACCTGGCCAGCGAAGCCCTGGTCAACCAGGCCACGGACCGCCTCGCGGGCCGGCGCACCACCCTCGTCGTCGCCCACCGCCTCACCACCGCCGCCCGCGCGGACCGGGTCGTGGTGATGGACCACGGCCGTGTCGTCGAGGACGGCACCCACGACGAACTCCTCGCCAGGGACGGGCACTACGCCGTGCTGTGGCGCACCTTCATAGGGGAGGACGAGCCCGCGGGCGTCTGAGCGGCAGCGCCCCGGCCGGCTCCCCCAAGGGCTGTCCCGCACTTCCTGGCGGGCGCACGACGACAGCTACGCCACCTGGCCGCGTTGTCGAAACGCCCGAATACATCCCGTGTGCGGGCGCCTCTCCGCCTTGCGATGCACCGCATCCGACGCCGCGCGCTGATCCACCAGGAATGGCGGCACAGCCCTTACTCGCGGATGCCGGAGATCTTCCCTGTCGCCAGGTCCGACCGCACCTTCAGATACGTGTACGTCGGGCCGTCCGCCGGTCCCCAGGTGAGCCGGACCGTCGACCAGGTGTGGCCGGCGCCGCTGTCGCCCTCGGTGACCCGGAAGCCGGCCGGGGTGTTCTGGGCGTGCAACACCCCGTCGGCATGGTTGGCCGCCTCCCAGTCGCCCAGCTCGGCCCGCAGCCGCGGCGTGAGGTAGAACTCCCGCAGCGAGGCGGCCAGTCCACCGCCTCCCTCGGCGGCGACCGCGTCGATGTAGGCGCCGTAGAAGTGGGCGAGCTGCTGATGCGCCGGGGCCGCAAGCCCGCCGCGGGCGGTCCCCGCGGCCGGTGGCACGACGGCTGCGGCCGGCACGGCGGCCGCGCCGGTCAGGAGAGCGGCGGCGAGCAGCGTGCGGCCGATGAGGTGCCGGCCGTGAGGGCGCCCAGGGGTGCGGAGTCGGGGCATGTGCGGTTCCTGCCTTTCGTGCTGCTCTGTCCTGTGGTGCCCATCGTGTGCCGACCCGGCCGCGCGGAATGCGGAGCGCGCCGGTGCAACCTCCGGATGGCCTCCCGCGTCGTAGGCAGATACACGTGTGTGCGTACAGGTGTCGGGTAAGGGCTTGAGCGTTCGATGAGGCGATGGGGCTGCTGGTGACCAGAGGGACCGAAGGACACGGAGGGCGCACGGGACGCGGGGCCGCGTTCCGTCTGTTCGCCCTTGCTCTGACGACGGCCCTCGGGCTCCTCGTCGGCGGTGTGGAGGCGAGCACCGCCGAGGCCGCCTCGGTATGCGCCGGACGGCCCGCGAAGACGGTGAAGTTCGCGACGGGTGAGCTGCGCGTCTACCGGACCCGCGACTACGCCTGCGCCACCGCCGTCGCCACCGCGCCCGGCAAGCGCCGCCGGATGTCCGTACAGATCCAGCCCCGCGGCGGCCGGCCCGTCGTCGACAGCGGCACCTTCACCCAGCGGGCCGGGCCGGTGACCGTCCATGCGCTGAACCGCTGCGTCCGGGCCTCGGGCACGATCGCCGGAAGGACCGTGACCACGAGCTGGATCCTGTGCTGACCGGGTGACGCGAGTGCACGGACGGGCAACAGGGTCTGGTGGTACGGGTATCGCCCCGCTAGGTTCACGACGTCTGTTGTGAATCAAGGGGAGGGCAGCGAATGCGTAAGGCGCTCAGAGGGTTCCTGTCGCTCGCGGTGCTGATCGGCACAGTGAGTGCGACGGGTGCTTCGGCCGGAGCGGCCACCGCCGCAGAACCGGCCGCGGTCCGTTCCGCCGTCGGTGACAGCGGTACGAGCACGGACATCAAGGACCGCATCCTGGCCATCCCGGGCATGAGTCTCATCGAGGAGAAGCCGTACGCGGGTTACCGCTACTTCGTACTCAACTACACCCAGCCGGTCGACCACCGGCACCCGTCCAAGGGAACGTTCCAGCAGCGCATCACCCTGCTGCACAAGGACACGTCCCGCCCGACGGTCTTCTACACCAGCGGCTACAACGTCTCCACCAACCCCAGCCGCTCGGAGCCGACCCGGATCATCGACGGCAACCAGGTCTCGCTGGAGTACCGGTTCTTCACCCCGTCGCGCCCGTCGCCCGCCGACTGGTCCAAGCTCGACATCTGGCAGGCGGCCAGTGACCAGCACCGGGTCTTCACCGCGCTGAAGCGGATCTACTCCAAGAACTGGCTGACCACCGGCGGTTCCAAGGGCGGCATGACCGCCACGTACTTCGAGCGCTTCTACCCGAAGGACATGGACGGCGTCGTCGCCTACGTCGCGCCCAACGACGTGGTCAACAAGGAGGACTCGGCGTACGACCGGTTCTTCGCCACCGTCGGCACCAAGGAGTGCCGCACCCGGCTGGAGGGCGTACAGCGCGAGGCGCTGGTCCGCCGGGAGCCGCTGGAGAAGAAGTACGAGCAGTACGCCGCCGACAACGGCTACACCTTCACCACCGTCGGCACCCTGGACAAGGCCTACGAGGCCGTGGTCATGGACTACATCTGGGCGTTCTGGCAGTACAGCCTGCTCGCGGACTGCGACTCCATTCCAGCCGACGCGAAGAGCGCCCCCGACCAGGCGATCTGGGACTCGATCGACTCGATCTCCGGCTTCTCCGCCTACGCGGACCAGGGGCTCGCGAACTACACGCCGTACTACTACCAGGCCGGCACCCAGCTCGGCTCGCCCGACATCGAGCAGCCCTGGCTCGGCAAGCTGAGCCGCTACGGCTACCAGCCGCCGCGCAACTTCGTGCCACGCTCCATCCCGATGAAGTTCCAGCCCTCGGTGATGCGGGACGTCGACACGTGGGTGAAGCACCACGCCAACCACATGCTGTACGTCTACGGGGAGAACGACCCGTGGGGCGCCGAGCGCTTCCGGCTCGGCGCGGGCGCCCGTGACAGCTACGTCTTCACGGTGGCAGGAGGCAACCACGGCTCGAACGTCGCCGGTCTGGCACCTGCGCTGAACGCCAAGGCCACCGCGGCCATCCTGCGCTGGGCGGGCGTCGCCCCGGCCGCGGTCCAGGCGGACCCGGCCAAGGCGAAGCCGCTCGCCACGTTCGACGCGCGGCTCGACAAGAAGGACCTGACGACCGAGCACCGGCTCGGCACCAGGCGCCCGTAGGGGACCCGGCGCAGCCGCTCACTCCCCGTCGGGAGGCAGCGTCTGCTCGGACCACACGGTCTTGCCCTGTGGGGCGTAACGGGTGCCCCACAGGGTGGCGAGCTGGGAGATGATGAACAGCCCCCGCCCGCCCTCGTCCACCGCCCCGGCGTACTTCATGTGCGGGGCGGTGGTGCTGCCGTCCCAGATCTCGCAGGTCAGTCCGCGGTCGAGGATGAGGCGAAGCCTCACCGGCGGGCTTCCGTAGCGCACGGCGTTGGTCACCAGTTCGCTGACGATCAGCTCGGTCGCGTCGCCGGTTTCGTCGGAGACGTTCCAGGCGGCCAGCCGTTCGGACACCAGGCGGCGCGCGGCAGCCGGTGCGGACGTGTCGTGCGGCAGTTCCCAGACGGCGTACCGCTCCGCGGGCATGGTCCGGGTCCGGGCCAGGAGCAGGACGGAGCCCTGGAGTTCGGGGGAGTCGGGCAGTGCGTCCGCGGCCGCGTCGCACAGGCGCGACAGCGGACGGTCCGGGTGCGCGAGCGCCCCGCGCAGAACCCCCGCGGACGGTTCGGCGTAGTCGCGCAACGCGCTGCTGTACAGGGCGAGGAGGCTCCCCTCGCGCAGCGGCACCGTGGCAGCGGCCACGAGCTCCCGGTCCTCGGCGCCCAGAAGCGGTCCCACCGGCACGTCGGCGAGACAGGCAGCGCCTTCCGGGTCGACGACGAGCGGGGCGGGATGCCCGGCCGAGGCCACGACGCACGTCTCGCTGAAGGGGTCGTAGACGGCGTACATGCACGATGCGGACAGCGGCCTGCGGTGCAGCGGGTGGTCCGGCGGCAGCTGGTTCCGCTCCTGCACCAGCATCGACGCGGTGTCGTACACGCGGGCGATCAACTCGTCCGGTTCCAGGTCCAGCGCGGCGAGGGCCTGGACGACGGTGCGCAACTGACCCAGGGCCGTGGCCGCGTGGATACCGTGTTCGGTCACCTCCCCGATCACCAGGGCGGTCCGGGCCCCGGGCAGGGAGATCGTGTCGAACCAGCTGGTGCTGTCGCGTCCGGGCAGCACCAGGTGCTCCGTCCGGACGGCGGGCTGCTCCGCCTGCCGCTGCGGAAGCAGGGCTCTGCGGAGCGCGCTGACGACGGTGTACTCGTGCACATAGCGGCGCGCGTTGTCGATACCGAGCGCGGCCCGGGAGGCCACCGCCGCCCCGACCGGGATGTCCTCCTCGGTGAACGGCTCCGAGTCGCCGTACCGGTAGAGGCTGACCAGCCCGAGGGCCGCACCGCGGAGTGTCAGTGGCGCCAGCAGGAGCGAGTGCGCACCGGCGGCCCGGATGACGCGCGCGTGCTCCGGGTCGACGTCGGCCCAGAGTTCGCCCGTCAGGGGGATCAGACGCGCCCGCAGGTCGGACAGGGCCTGAAGATAGGGGGTTCCCTGGACGAGGGTGCGGACGTCCCCCACCTGGCGGACCGGTTCGGGCCGACCCTTGTACGCGGCACGCCGCATCGGTACGTCGCCCCGCATCGGCCCGGGCTGGGGGGCCTCGCCGCGCAGGAGCGCCTCGACGACCTCGACCACGCCGACATCGGCGTAGGCGGGGACCAGCGTGTCGACGAGCTCCCGGCAGGTGGCCTCGATGTCGAGGGTCGCGCCCACGTTGATGCGCACCGCCGTGAGGGTTTCCTCCCGGTGCCGGTGTCTGGTCTCCTCGGTCACGTCGGTCACGGACACGGCGACTCCGAGGACCGGGCCGGCCTCGCCCTCCGGGTCCTCCGGTCGCTGCTGGAGCCGGAGAGCCGTGACGGACAGCGCGCGTCGCCCGCCCGGTGCTGGGCGTGGTCCGGGGTCCGGGGCGTCGTCGGGCGCGGTGTCGGGGCGGGCGTGGAACAGTCGGCGGATTCCGGGCACACCGGTCTCCAGAACCTCACGCAGGTAGGCGTCCACCGCATCGGGCTCCTCGAAGCCGCACGACTCGGTGAAGAGCCGCCCCCGCAGCTCCTCGGGCCCGTCCCCGCCGACGGTGGGCGGAACGCTCGCGCGCATCACACGCAGGTGCGGATCGAGCACCCGGACGGGGACGTACGCCTGGGAGAACATCATGTCCAGGAGGGCCTGCCCGACGGCTCCGACGTCCCCGTCGGACGCCCAGATCCCCCATCCCCAGTCCGCCCCGGCCAGCGGCTGCACCCACAGTCCTGCCGCCCCGTCACGCTTCCGCAGCCACCCGCCGGCCGCCAGCAGGTCCGCGACGGGGCGCCCCGTCGCATCGGCGGCCGGCAGCCCGAAGAGCTGCTCGGCGCCGGCGCTCCAGCCGGTGACGATGCCGCCGCCGTCCACGACGATCAGGGGGGAATCAGCCACCACGCCAGCTCCTTCGCCCCCTGACGGGACCCGCGCCAGGCGTCCGCGCGACAACGGCTACGGCACCAGAATCAGCCCTGCCCCGGCTGTCCGCCACCGGGGACGTCCCACGGGCCGGTGGACGGCGGCTCGCCCGACGCCCGTGGAACAGCCCTTCGGGCGGTACGGACACGGAGCCGCCCGCACCGCCCGAGGCCTCACCGGCCGGTCAGTACCCGCTGGTCAGTACGTGAGCCCGTAGCCCACCGGATACAGCACCTGCGTGGGATCGTCCGCGCGCTGCACCGGCACCGGGAGCCTGCCCTCCGGCTCGGCCCGCCCGGCGATCACCCGGACGGCCGCCCGCAACTCGACATCGGTCCACGAGTACGAGGCCAGGCTTGCCGCGTACCCGGTCAGCCTGGCGATGTCGTAGGGGTTGCGGATCGCGACCGTGATCACCGGGACCCCGGTCGCGGCCAGCTCGCTCACCAGGGTCCGCTGCGAACTGGTCGCCGAGACGTTGTACGTCCCCACGACCACCGCGTCCTTGCCCTGCGCGGCCGCCAACGCCGCGTCGATGGCCGCCCTGGTCGGGGCGGTACCGGTGGACAGGGCCGTGGCCGCGTACCCCAGCTCGTTGAATGCCTGGGCCAGGGTGGTGGTCGGCGGCCCGGTCGTACCGGAGGGTGAGGCCGGATCGGCCCCCACCACCAGCACGTTCTTGTGCGAGCGGCGCGACAGCGGCAGCAGGCCACCGGTGTTGGCCAGCAGAGTGGTGGTGTGCTCCGCGATCCGGTCGGCGGCGGCGAGGTGGGACCGGGTGCCGACGGTACGGTCCACACCCCGCTCACTGACGAACGGGTCGTCGAACAGCCCCAGCTTCGTCTTCAGCCGCAGGACGCGCAGGATCGATTCGTCGAGTCGGGCCTCACTCACCTCGCCGCTCTTGACGGCCGCCAGGAGGGCGTTCCAGGACACCTCCAGGCTCGGCGGGTTGAGCAGTTGGTCCACGCCCGCCTGCAGCGCCAGCACCGGCACCCGCTCGTCGCCGTACTTCGTCCGCACGCCCTCCATGCCGAGCGAGTCGGTGACCACGACGCCGTCGTAGCCGAGCTCCTCGCGCAGGATGCCGGTGAGGATGGGCCTGGACAGGGTCGCCGGGTCCTCCGCCGGGTCGAGAGCGGGCACCACGATGTGCGCCGTCATGATCGAGTCGATCCCTGCGGCGATCGCCGCCCGGAACGGCGGCTCGTCCAGCTCGGCCCACTGCTCGCGGGTGTGGTTGATCACCGGGAGACCCGTGTGGCTGTCGGTGCTGGTGTCGCCGTGGCCCGGGAAGTGCTTGGCCGTGGACGCGATTCCGGCGCTCTGATACCCCTTCACCTGGGCGGCGACCATCCCGGCCACGGACTGCGGGTCGGAGCCGAAGGAACGCACGCCGATCACCGGGTTGGCCGGATTGACGTTGACGTCCGCGTCCGGCGCGTAGTTCTGCCGGATGCCGATCGCCGCCAGTTCGGCGCCCGCGATCTGCCCGGCCTGCCGCGCGTCGGAACGTGACCCGCCCGCGCCCAGCGCCATCGCGCCCGGCATCAGGGTGGCCGGCTCGCCGACCCGGCAGACGATGCCGTGCTCCTGGTCGGTGGAGATGAGGAGCGGGACGGAGTTGGGCCCGGCCTGCGCGGCCCGCTGGATGCCGTTGGAGAGCTCGGCGATCTGGTGCGGGTCACGGGTGTTGTGCGCCCACGCGAAGTAGATGATGCCGCCCACGTGGTACTTGGCGATCATCTCGGCGGCGGTACGCACCCCGATCTCGGCGAGGTTGGCGTCGATGTCCGCCTGGTCGGGCTCGGTCGCGGAGTGCCCGTAGACCCGCATGACGAAGAGCTGGCCGACCTTCTCCTCCAGGCTCATCCGGGAGATGAGCCGCTTCAGCCGACGGGTGGTGGCGGCGGAGGTGTGACTGCTGCTTGCGGACTTCTGGGCGGCGACGGCGCCGGGGGCGACTGCCATGCCCGCTGCCGCCGCGACGGCGGTCGCCGCGGTGGCGGTGAGGAGGGTGCGTCTGGAGGTGCGGTCGTGCACGTGAGCTCCTTCGGCCGTACTCGATGACGAGGGGGTGGTGAAAGAAACTTCCAAGGATCACGGATATCCAGAAAATAACTTCCGGTCAAGGGTCCGGACCGTTTTGAGCGCGCCCCCGGACCCGAAACCGGTCCGGGGTTGAGGGGGTGGCCGGGACGCACTTGCGGCGAGCGGGACGGCCGCGCACGTGAACTGGGGCACATCTGCTGGTCGTTGGGCCCAGGGGCCCATGCGGAACTCACGATATTCGCATTAGTGTACGAGTATGAATGGTGCGGGTGGGGGTTGGGCGGAGTCCGTCGAACGCGCGGCGAACGCGGGGGTGAGATCTGTTGCCGCAGGTGGGGCAGATCGCGGGCCGGGGGCGGGGGCTGACGGCCCGTCGGGTGCGGGGTACGTCCCGTTGCCGAGGTCTTTGCTGTGGGTTCAGGGGCTGCAGTGGGTCCAGGCCGGGCTGACCCTGCTCTACGTGATGACCGTGCTGTCGATGGTGTCGTACGTCAACGGCGAGCTCCTCGGCGTGCTGGTGTACGACTCGCTGCCGAGCGTGGTCGGCGTGGTGCTGGCCCGGCGTGCGGTGCGGGGCGGCGTGTGGGTGGCGCGCGGCCTGGTGGCGGTGCAGTGCTGGTTGCTGTGGCTGTCTTTCGTGTCGCTGCTGCACATGGACTACCGCGGGTTCACGCAGACGGCCATTCCGGTCGCGGTGCTGGTGTTGCTGCGCAAGCCGGAGCTGCGCGACTGGTTGGCGTTGCCGGTCGGGCAGCGCGAGATGCCGAGGGCCTTCCGTGTCGAGCGGATGATTCTGTGGCGGCGTGATCTGGGTCAGACGGCCATGGA
The DNA here is from genome assembly GCF_040630635.1 of Streptomyces sp. NPDC005761. Lineage (NCBI taxonomy): Bacteria > Bacillati > Actinomycetota > Actinomycetes > Kitasatosporales > Streptomycetaceae > Streptomyces > Streptomyces sp. NPDC005761. Next base: position 66,435 of record NZ_JBEXXX010000032.1, read on the forward strand.
GTACCTGGGCCTCGTCCTGGTGGTCGTGGCGGTCGTCGGGGGGCTGGTGGCGACGGGGATCGGCCAGGAGCTGACGGGGAAGATCGGCGCCCAGGTGTGCCGGATCGGCGGGGGCGGCGACTGCGGGGGTGGCGGTGGCGCGGATGTGGAAGCGGGGGATCCGGCGGAGACCGGTGACGCGGGCGGCGGGACCGGCTCCGGTGGCGGTTCGGGCGACACAGACGCTTCGGGCGGCACCGATGGTTCGGGTGATGCGGGCGATGTAGTCGTGGTGAGCAGTGACGGTGGCACCCGCCCGGTCGCGCCCGGCCCGCTGGAGCGCGAGGTCGACAACGACGACTTCAAGGACGACCCCGATGAGCCGTTGATCCCCGACGAGCGGCATGACCGCAGTTGGTGGGATCACACCCGGGGTTTCTTCGTCGCTCCGTTCACCGGGCTCGTCAATGACACGTTCGCGCTGGTCACCAATCCCAAGAAGGTGGTCACGGACAGCTGGAACGGCCTGACGGGCTACACCAAGGACTGGTGGAAGAAGAAGGGCGGCGGCGTCTCCGAGAAGTGGAAGAAGGGGGACAAGCTCGGTGCCGCCTGGGAGGGCACGAAGAAGGGGCTCGGCTTCGCCAAGGACCTGGGTATCGACATGTTCGTCGACAAGGAGAACTGGAAGAAGGGCAACTACGGGGCGGCCGGCGGGAACACGATCCTCGGGGTCGTGGGCATTCTCTCCCCCAAGACCTTCAAGAAGTTCACCAAGCTCGGCAAGATCAAGAAGCCGAAGTTCCCGGACACGCCGGTGGGACGGGCAGCCGAAGCGGCCGGCAAGGCCGACGAGGCGGCGAGGCGCGGGGACCTGAGCGAGGCCCAGAAGTTCGCCGACGAGGCGCAGAAGCACGCGGACGACGCGGCCGAGAAGGCGCGTGAGAGCCAGAAGAAGGCCTGCAAGAACATCGCGATGGCCCCGGGGCACGTAGTTGTCACCCGGACCGCCGGCGGAGGCGTTCGCTCGGGTGGCCAGGGGCTGCATGCCACACCAGCGGTGTTCCGTGGTGGCGGGACCGGAACCGTCGTCCGTACGAATGCCGCGGAGTGCGGTCCGGACGACGAGGCCGTCAAGTCCGCCCGGGAGGCCCAGCAGGAGGCCCTCGACGCACAGGAGGCAGTGCTGCGCGAGGCGATGAAGCAGGCGAAGGGGGAGGGCGTCCGCCTCCAGGACGATGAGCTGAAGCGGCTCCTCGACCGGGCCAAGGACGATCCCGATCCGGCACGTAAGGAAATAGGCAAGAAGGAAGCGGCGGACGCGCTCAAGGACGTGACGGAGCTGCTGAGGCAGAAGAACGTCGACGGAATGAGCCGCCAGAAGCTCGGCGCCAAGGTGCTGAACTCCAAGAGCAGCGATGAACTTGCCGAGAACCTGGCCGAGGCCAACACCGTCGGCCGGGTCGCTCGGCACGAGGCAGCCGAAGGGTCCGTCGTCTACTCGGCTGTCGGGGACAAGTTCAAGCAGACGAAGCTCGACGACGGAAACGGTGGAGAGTTCGACATCGAGGGCATCGATGACGCCGACGTCGTGTACCGGGGGAAGGACGGCACGGTGAACATCGTGGAAGTGAAGAATCGCGGCACGGCGACGACGTCCCCCTCCCTCCCGGGCCAGGTGCAGAGGCTCGGCGACTGGCAGAAGGCGAAGCCCGGCAGGAAGGCCCGCTACGAGATCGAGAGCCGCGACGGCTGGTACAAGATCTTCGACAGGTTCAACAAGCCGTCCAACAAGAACAAGTCGCGGCCCGAGGGCACCCCTGCCACCGAGATGGCCAAGAACGACGTCGGTGCGCGTATCGCAGGCCAGGACCTCTCCCCGGATCAGCTCAGGAGAATGGACGAGGCCTGGAACGCCAAGAGCGACAGCGAGAAGTACGAGGCACGCATGACCGGCAAGTTGAAGGATCCCAAGACGGCGATGGAATACTTGGGAGTTTCGTGAGGCAAGGCGGCGGAGTCATGAGTGAGCGGTCGGATCTGGAGGCCTTGGCGGCAGCGCTCGACGCGTACGAGCCGCCGTCGGCCGAGTGGACGGACGAACTGTGGGACCTGTACGAGCGCACAGAGGCGGAAGAGCATGTGCTGCGCGCCAGACCGGACGACTGGACGGACGAGCTGTGGGAGCAGTACCGGAGCACGGAGGTTCCTGAACCGCATGCGCCGCTGACCCAGGAGCAGCAGGAGCTCTTCGCTCAGGAGCGTGACCGGGAACGCCGGGCTTCCACACTGCAGCATCTGCTGGAAACCCTGAGGGAGCGGCTGGAAAGCACCGGGCTGCGGGAACCCGCGCGCGCGGCCGACCTGGCTGAACGCTGGGTGAGGACGACCTTGCCGGCCCATCCCGCGGTGCGCTTGTTGTCCGAACTCGGCGCGCCGCACGGCGAGGCGGCGCTGCTTCGTCTCGTGGTCGACGACACGCTGGACCGTGAAGACCGGCAGGTCGTCCGCGAACCGCTCATGATGCTGCGCAAACCGCGCAATCGCGCGCTGGGCCAACAGCCCCAGGAGGACGAGGCCCCCTTGCTGCCACCGGCGGTGCGCGGCCTGGCCGATGCCTGGGGAATGGACGGCCGATGGGTTCAGGCCGCGATCAACCGGGAGAACGTCGCCGCTGTCCGCGCCGCGCTGGAGGCGCTTCTGCCGGCCCGGCGGGCGGCCGTCCCCGAGCCCCCGCCCGAGATGGTGACCAGGGGGGATGAGGAACCGGAGGTTCCGCCCGACTGGGTCCGCGTGAGGATGCTGCTGCGGGCACTCACGCCGCACCCGCGGACCGTCACCCGGGAGCGCCTGGCCGAAGTGCGCCGTGAGGCCGAACGCATGGGCCTGGAGACCTGCGTCGACTTCGCCGAGCGGTGGACGACGCGCATCGGCGCATGGCTCGCCGGTCAGATGTTCTCCTGGCTCTGCGCAGCGAGCCGGGAGCCGGTCGACCTCGCCCCCTGGGCCGTGGACCTCGCGGAGCAGTACGTGCTCCGCGGATTCGCCGCCGAGGACGCCGAGCGCTTCCTGGACCTCTCCACGGACATCGACCCGCGCAGCGTGGCCGCGCTGGGCCGCCTCAGGGAGTCGGGAGCGATCTGAGCGGACGTCACCGCAGCCCCACGCCCGCCCCATGCGCCTGAAGCGCCGAGACGGCCGCTGTGATCGCCGGGCGGCGGGCCGCCTCCGTGCGCCACAGCGCGTACAGCCGCCGCACCGGTACGGGATCGATCCGCACCGCCACCACCCCGTCCGGCAGCGGCCCGCGCCCCAGGCGGGGGATCATCGCGACCCCGAGACCGGCTGCCAGCAGGGCGAGCTGGGTGTGGTTCTCCTCCGCCTGGTGGCGGATGTCCGGCTCGTAGCCCGCCGTGCGCAGCGTCCGTACGAGCCAGTCGTGGCAGACCGTCCCCGGCGGCTGGCAGATCCACCGCTCCTTCGCGAGCTCCTCGCGCCGCACCCCGTCCCGCCCCGCCAGCCGGTGGCCCGCGGGCACCAGCAGATCGCACCGGTCCTCCCCGATCACCGCCTGCGCCACCCCCTCCGGAGCGGGCAGCGGGGCGATGTCCCAGTCGTGCGCGACGGCCAGGTCGATCACGCCCTTGGCCACCAGGTCCACCGAGAGGTGCGGGTCGACCTCGGTCAGCCGCACGTCGAGCTCGGGGTGCTCGCGGCCCAGCTCCGCCAGCACCCCGGGCAGCAGCCCGCGCGCCGCCGAGGCGAACGCGCCGATCGACAGCCGGCCCGTCGGCAGCCCCCGGCGCTCCTCCAGTGAGGTCTCGGCCCGCTCCACGATCGCCAGCAACTCCTGGGCGGTGGAGGCCAGACGAACCGCCTCCTCGGTGAGCGCGACCCCTCGGCCGCGCCGCTCCAGCAGCGTCGTGCGGGTCTCCCGCTCCAGCTTGGTGATCTGCTGCGAGACCGCCGACGGCGTGTAGCCGAGCGCGGCGGCCGCACGCGCGACGGAGCCGTGGACGGAGATGGCGTGCAGGGCGCGCAGCCGGGCGAGGTCGAGCACCGGAGCCTCCGGGGTTCCGTCGATTCATTAGCAACGCTCAATTTCACCATGAAGAAATCCGCGCTGGTGCTACATGGTCCGCACGCGCGACCCTCGGTGCATGCGTCCCCTCCACATCGCCCTGGCCGTCCTGGTGACCGCCCTCTGGGGCGTCAACTTCGTCGTCATCGAGCTCGGGCTCGACCACTTCCCGCCGCTGCTCTTCTCCGCCCTGCGCTTCCTCGTCGCGGCCCTGCCCGCGGTGTTCTTCGTCGGCCGGCCCAAGGTGGCGTGGAAATGGATCGTGGGGGTGGGGCTGGCACTGGGCGTGGCCAAGTTCGGCCTGCTCTTCATCGGGATGGACCGGGGGATGGGTGCCGGACTCTCCTCCCTGGTCCTCCAGGTGCAGGCGGTCTTCACCGCGCTCTTCGCGGCGATCGTGCTGGCGGAACGGCCGGGGAAGGCGAAGCTGGCGGGGATGGCGGTGGCCCTGGCCGGCATCGGGGTGGCCGCCGTCGACGAGGGGGCGAGCGGGCCCGTGCTCGCCTTCGTCCTGGTGATCGCCGCAGCGGCCTGCTGGGGCGTGTCGAACGTCCTGACCCGCAGGGCCGCCCCGCCCGACTCCCTCAACTTCATGGTGTGGGTCTCGACCGTGCCCGTCCTGCCGCTCCTCGGCCTCTCCTTGGTCTTCGAGGGCTGGGACCGCGACCGGGAGGCGCTCGGCGCTCTGGACTGGAGCGGCGCCGGAATCATCGTGTACGTCGCCTGGGTCGTCACGATCTTCGGCTTCGGGGCATGGGGCTTCCTGCTGAGCCGCTACCAGGCCTCGTCCGTCGCCCCGTTCACCTTGCTCGTGCCGGTCTTCGGGATGTCGTCGGCCGCGCTGCTGCTCGACGAGTCGGTGAGTCCGCTGCGGTGGTGCGCGGCCGCGCTGCTGGTGGGCGGGGTGGCGCTCACCTCGTTCGCCGGGGCACAGCGGACCCGGGGGCCCGTGCCGGAGCCGGCCCCCGTCGTCTGAGGGGCCGGCTCCCGGGCCGCCCTACTGTTTCGGCGCACCCAGCCGCAACAGGTGCTCGCGCCCCGCGGCAAGCATCCCGGGCAGCTCCGCCGCCTGCGGGTACCAGCGCTTCTCGTACTCCCAGCAGACCCAGTCGTCCGCGTCGAGCGTGTCCAGGCACGCCCGCAGCGGCAGCACCCCCGCACCGAGTGCCACCGGCGTGGTGTCCTCGGTGGAAGCGATGTCCTTCACCTGTACGTATCCCAGGTGCGGGGCCAGCACCGCATGGCTCGCCACCGGTTCCTCACCCGCCAGCCAGGTGTGCATGACGTCCCACAGCGCGCCGATGCTCCCGTGCCCCACCGTGCCGACCACCCGGGCCACATCGGCCCCCGCGCGGTGGGAGTCGTGGGTCTCCAGCAGGATGCGTACACCCAGGTCGGCGGCGTAGGGAGCTGCGGCGGCCAGCCGGCGGGCGGCGGTCGCGTCAGCGGTGGCGGGCTTCTGGTCGCCACCGCCCGGAAAGACCCGGACGTTCCGCGCCCCCAGGTCCCGGGCCAGCTCGACCAGCCCGGCGAGCTCGTCCAGCACCGGCTGGTCGTCCCCCTCGGCGGCGGTCCGTACGTAACCGGCCACGGTCAGGATCTCGACCCCGCCCCGCTCGAACGCGGCGACCACATCGCCCCGTTCGGCCTTCGACAGCCCGGGGTGCACCGGCTCCTCGGGGTGGGCGCGCAGCTCCACCCCCTGGTAGCCGTGCTCGGCGGCCAGCCGGACGACCTCGGCCATCGGCAGCCCCGGAACCCCGAGGGTGGAGAAAGCGAGCTTCACGTGCGTGTCCCTTCCGTGTCGGTTCGTGCCCCTGCACCGTACGGACCGGGGCACGTACAGCGCGTACCCCGGTCCGGGGTGTGCATCACCCCCGGGGTGCCGCCGTCGACCCGCGCACCATCAGCTCCGCGGCGATCGTGGCGATGCCGCCCGGCGGCGGTGCCTCCTTGCCCGTCGCCAGCCGGCCCGCCCGGGCGCCCGCCTCGAAGAGCGGCAGCCGCACGGTCGTCAGGGCCGGGACCGCGTCCACGGAGAACGGCAGGTCGTCGAAGCCGGCCACCGAGATGTCCTCGGGGATCCGCAGTCCGCGGTCGCGGATCGCCGCGGCGGCGCCCAGGGCGACCGTGTCGTTCGCCGCGACCACGGCGGTGATCCCCGGTTCGCGGCGCAGGAGTTCGACGGTGGCGTCGTAGCCGGAGCGCCGGTCGTACGAGCCGTGCACGGTGAGCCGCTCCTCGTCGCCCACGAGCCCCACGGCCTTCATCGCGTCGCGGTGGCCCTCCAGCCGGTGACGGGTCGTGGTCCGCTCCACCGGGCCCGCGACGTAGCCGATGTCGCGGTGGCCCAGCGAGAGCAGGTGCTCCGTGAGGCGCCGCCCGCCGCCCCGGTTGTCGAAGGCCAGCGCGGCCACCACGGAGGTGTTGTCGGCCAGCGGGGGCCGCCCGCACAGCACCACCCGGGTGCCGGCGTCCGCGAGCCTCGCCAACTTCGCGGACATCGCCAGCTGGTGGGCCGGGTCCTCGACCGCGCCGCCGGTGAGGACGACCGCGGCGGCGCGCTGGCGCTGGAGCAGGGTCAGGTAGGTGAGCTCGCGCTCCGGGGTGCCGCCGGTGTTGCAGACGATCGCGAGTTTCTCGCCGCCCGCCCGGCCCGAACCGTCGCCCGGGCCGCCGATCTCCGTCTGGGCCGCGCCCGCCATGATCCCGAAGAACGGGTCGGCGATGTCGTTGACCAGAATCCCGATCAGGTCGGACGTGGCCGCGGCGAGCGAACTCGCGGGCCCGTTGAGTACGTAGTCCAGGTCGTCCACCGCACGCAGGACCCGCTCCCGGGTGGACGCGGCCACCGGGTAGTTGCCGTTCAGCACGCGGGAGACGGTGGCCGGGGACACCCGGGCGCGAGCCGCCACGTCCGCCAGGGTGACTGTCATCGCATTTCCTCCGAGGAGTGGTGAGGGGGAGTGGACCAAACCAATCAGCGCGCCCCCTCTTGTCCAGGCCGCTGTCGGCAGGCTAGCGTCATACCGCATAGAAAGCGCTTGCTACGGCTGTATGGAGGAACTTTCGTGACACGCAGGACAGTGCGCATCGCCATGAACGGCGTCACGGGTCGCATGGGATACCGGCAGCACCTGGTGCGCTCGGTCCTCGCGATCCGCGAGCAGGGCGGCCTCGATCTCGGCAACGGCGATGTGCTGTGGCCCGAGCCGGTCCTCGTCGGCCGCCGCGCCCACGCGCTGGAGGCACTCGCCGAGCAGCACGGCCTGACCGAGTGGTCGACCGACCTGGACGCGGTCCTCGCCGACGACACCATCGACATCTACTTCGACGCCCAGGTCACCTCGGCCCGGGTGGAGGCGATCAAGAAGGCCATCGCGGCCGGCAAGCACATCTACACCGAGAAGCCCACCGCCACCGACGTCGAGGGCGCCCTCGACCTCGCCCGCCTCGCCCGCGACGCCGGCATCAAGCACGGCGTCGTCCAGGACAAGATCTTCCTGCCGGGCCTGCTGAAGCTGAAGCGCCTCATCGACGGCGGCTTCTTCGGCGAGATCCTGTCCGTGCGCGGGGAGTTCGGGTACTGGGTCTTCGAAGGCGACTGGCAGGAGGCCCAGCGCCCGTCGTGGAACTACCGCTCCGAGGACGGCGGCGGCATCGTCGTCGACATGTTCCCGCACTGGGAGTACGTGCTCCACGAGCTGTTCGGCCGGGTGACCACCGTCCAGGCCCACGTCCAGACGCACGTCCCCGAGCGCTGGGACGAGCACGGCAAGCCGTACGCCGCGACCGCGGACGACGCCGCGTACGGCATCTTCCAGCTGGAGGGCGGCGCCGTCGCACAGATCAACTCCTCCTGGACGGTCCGCGTCAACCGCGACGAGCTCGTCGAGTTCCAGGTCGACGGCACCCACGGCTCTGCCGTCGCGGGCCTGCGCAACTGCCGCGTCCAGCACCGCTCGGCCACCCCCAAGCCGGTCTGGAACCCGGACCTGCCGGTCACCGAGTCCTTCCGCGACCAGTGGCAGGAAGTCCCGGACAACGCGGTCTTCGACAACGGCTTCAAGGCCCAGTGGGAACTGTTCCTGCGCCACATCGTGCTCGACGAGCCCTACACCTGGGACCTGATGGCCGGTGCCCGCGGTGTCCAGCTCGCCGAGCTCGGCCTGAGGTCCTCCGCCGAGGGCCGCCGCTTCGAGGTCCCGGAGCTGACCCTGTGACCAGCCACCTGTCGCAGGCGACGCCGGAGTTGACCTCATGACGATCCACCTTCCCCAGGGCCCGTACGAGCCCCGCACCACCCCGCTCGCCCTCGCACCCGGCGAGGCGCCCCTGGCCTCGCGTACGGTCTTCTCCGCCGCGCATGTCGTCGCCGACCCGTACGCCGACATCAGCCCCGACGCCCCGGCCGCCGTCGACTGGGACGCCACCCTCGCCTTCCGCCGCCACCTCTGGTCGCACGGCCTGGGCGTCGCCGAGGCGATGGACACCGCTCAGCGCGGCATGGGCCTGGACTGGGCCGGCGCGGCCGAGCTCATCCGCCGCTCGGCCGCCGAGGCGAAGTCGGTCGGCGGCCGCATCGCCTGCGGCGTCGGCACCGACCAGCTCCCCGCCGGCCCGGCCACGCTCGCCGAGGTGCGGTCCGCGTACGAGGAGCAGCTCGCGCTCGTCGAGGAGAGCGGCGCCCAGGCCATCCTGATGGCCTCCCGCGCGCTCGCCGCCGCGGCGAAGAGCCCGCAGGACTACCTGGAGACGTACGCGCACCTCCTGCGCCAGGCCACCGAGCCGGTCGTCCTGCACTGGCTGGGCCCGATGTTCGACCCGGCACTGGACGGCTACTGGGGCTCCACGGACCTGGACGCGGCCACCGACACGTTCCTCCAGGTCATCGCGGAACACCCGGACAAGGTCGACGGCATCAAGATGTCCCTCCTCGACGCGGAGCGCGAGATCGATGTCCGCCGCCGTCTCCCTAGCGGGGTCCGCTGCTACACCGGGGACGACTTCAACTACCCCGAACTGATCGCCGGTGACGACCGCGGCTTCAGTCACGCGCTGCTCGGCATCTTCGACCCGCTCGGGCCCCTGGCCGCGCACGCGGTGCGGGTCCTGGACACGGGCGACACGAAGGGGTTCCGCGAACTCCTCGACCCCACGGTCGAGTTGTCCCGGCACCTCTTCCAGGCACCGACCCGCTACTACAAGACGGGCGTGGTGTTCCTCGCCTGGCTGGCCGGTCACCAGGACCACTTCACGATGGTGGGCGGCCTGCAGTCGGCACGCTCCCTGCCGCACCTGGCGAAGGCGTACGAACTGGCGGACGGCCTCGGTCTGTTCCCCGATCCGGAACGGGCCGAGTCCCGGATGCGCGCGTTCCTCACGGTCAACGGAGGCACCCGATGAGCGACGGCCGTCTTTCCATCAACCAGGAGACCATCAAGCAGTGGTCGCTGCCCGAACTGGCCGAGGGCTGCGTGAAGGCGGGCATCGACAAGGTCGGCCTGTGGCGGGCCCCCGTCCAGGAGTACGGCGTCGAGGCCACGGCCCGGCTCCTCTCCGACTCCGGCCTGTCGGTCACCAGCCTCTGCCGGGGCGGCTTCTTCACCGCCCTCGACCCGGCCGAGCGGGCCCGCGCCCTGGACGACAACCGCGCGGCACTCGACGAGGCGGCGGGCCTGTCCACGGACACCCTGGTCCTGGTCTCGGGCGGCCTCCCGGAGGGCAGCAAGGACCTGTACGGCGCCCGCGAACGCATCGCGGACGCCCTGGCCGAACTGGCCCCGTACGCGGCCGAACGGGGTGTACGGCTGGCCATCGAGCCTCTGCACCCGATGTTCGCCTCGGACCGCTGCGTGGTCTCCACCCTCTCCCAGGCCCTGGACATCGCGGAACGCTTCCCGGCCGATCAGGTCGGTGTGGTCGTCGACACGTACCACCTCTGGTGGGACGACCGGGCGCCCGCCCAGATCGCCCGCGCGGGCGCGGCGGGCCGGATCCACTCCTTCCAGCTCGCGGACTGGATCACCCCGCTCCCGGCGGGCGTCCTGCTGGGCCGCGGTCAACTGGGCGACGGAAGCGTGGACTTCCGTGCCTTCCGCACGGCGGTGGAGGCCACCGGCTTCGACGGCCCCATCGAGGTGGAGATCTTCAACGAGGACCTGTGGGCGCGTGACGGCGCCGAGGTCCTGGCCGAGGTCGCCGCGCGGTACGGGGAGCACGCCTGCTGACTCCCTGAGCAGGCGCATCCCGCCGAACCGGCCCCCGGGGCAAAAAACTTGGTTCGGGCGTGCAACCCTTCCGGGCTCTGCGCGGTCGTATCTGTAGTCAGGAGCTTCCGGGGGGTATCCGGGGGGATGGGGAAGCCCTGACATGGGGGAGAGCGAGAGGGGTCCGGTCGGGAGACCGGGCCCCGTTTCGCTGTCCGGGGCACTACGCGGGGCTGGTCCGCGCCGGGCGGTCGTCGGCGAGCAGGGCGAGGGTCCCGCGGCGGGGGAGGAAGCGGGCCGCCAGGGTGAGGAGACGGTTGGCCCTGCCCGGCACCGTGGTCGGACCGCTCTTCTTGTGCAGGGCGCGCAGGGCTGCCGCGACGACGTGCGTCGGGCGCCGTCCCCCGACGACCGGCGCAAGGTGATCGTCGAGCCCGTCGGTAAACCCGCGGGCCTGGACAGGGCGATGGCGCCCGCCCGGCAGCGCATCGGTGAGCTCCTGGCGGACTACACGCCCGAGCAACTCGCCGTACTGTGCGACTACTTCGCCCGCGCTTCGGACGCCTATCAGGCCGCCGTCGAGGAACTGCGCACCGCCGGGACCGACTGAGACCGCGTACCGGGCGCGCCCGCCCCGTCGAGGGCCGGCGGATCCGTCAGCCCGTCAGGGTCCGGCATCGGGGCGGCGCCGAGGCGCGCCGCGCCCGGGCCGGGACGGCGCCCGTCCACCGCCCGGCTCCTCCCTCGGCAGGAGCCTTCCCGTCGAGTCCCTCGTCCGCCTCCCGCGGAAGGTGTACACGCGGGAAGGGGAGCAGGCTTCCGAGGAGGATCGGAAGGGCGCGGCGGCACGCCCGTGGCCGCACTCCACCGAGCGACGGCGCGTCCGCAGTCGGTCGAGTTGTGGCGCTTCGCCGCAGATCGGGGCCAGTACAGCAAGGCGGCGCAGGGGGTTCGGATCGCCTGGAACCGGCCGCTTGCGCATGGCTTGGCCGCACTGTTCCGTCAGTCCGGCCACCCGGCCACCTGGCAGCCTGATCCGCTCTTCGATGGCGAGGGGGAAACCCTCGGGCTTCTGCGGGGCCGCGCACGTACTCGACGAGTAGACGGGGGCAGAGTCAGGGTGCCCGCATCAGATTGCGGAGGTTGCCGACCAGCGCGTTGATGTCGCGCTCGACGGGTGCTTCGGTGATGGTCTCCGGGGCGTCGGCGGTGACCTGGGCAGGCGTCCGGCAGGCGCGGCAGAGGCCGTCGGGGAGGGCTTCGGGCGGGCCGGGTGCACCGCATTCGGTGCACTCCATCATGAGGCGGCGAACCGGGTTGTCCGGTACCCGATGTGACACAGCCACCGGCAGCGCGGGCGGGACTTTGTCGATGAGTCGACGGCGTACGAAGCCGACGGGGGAGTCGACCTGCGCGGGGAGTCCAGCGGTGAGGGCCTGGGTGAGGTAGTCCGTGTTCACGCCCCGGTCCAGCCATGCGGAAGCCAGCTCTTCGAGCACCGTGCAGTCAGCGGCCGACAGAGTCAGCCGGGGCTCCCTGCGGCCGAGTTGGGCCAGGGCGAGGTACGCGGGCGAGGGCGCGGCCGGGCTCCCCTCGGTCACGGACCGCTGCTGGGGCACGAGGGGTGTGGCAGGCGGGGCAGGAGCGGGAGCGGGCTGCGGGCGCTCGGGTGGCCGCACCGGCTCGGCTTGACCTGTCCGGACCTCTTCAGCCGCGGGCTCATTCGATGGCGCGGCGGACCGGGGCGGCGGGGCAGCCCCGGCATGGGCGAAGGCGTTCCACCACTCGCTGTCGCGTGCGGTACGGGACCAGAAGGTTCGGGTGACCCAGCGGCTCTGGCTGTCCGCGTCGACGACCTGGCAGCGGACGCGACGCAGGTGACCGGCTGTGCTCAGGGCTCGGAGGGCGCTGCCGACGGCCATCTGGCCGTACAGGGGGAGCGCCTTGGCCAGCGACTTGATGTCCATGGCGCTTCCGTCGGGAAGCCGGTCGACGTACCCGGCGACGTACCGCTCCCGTGCCGGGAGCAGCGCGAAGTCGTGTGCGCCGGGCGGGCGTTGGTCGGGTGCGGCGCGCTTGCCGTAACTGGGGTTGGCTTTGGTGTACGGGCGCGAAACTGCGGGTGCGCGCAGGGCAGGGCTAAGCTTCTCGGTAGCCACGGGGTCGAGGTCCGATCGATCTTGGGGTGAGACCCCGGCCGGCGCTAACAACACCGTGTCGGGGTCGATTTGTTGAGGGCAACGTATGCAGCCGTGACAGCACGCCGCAACTTGATCACGAATAGTCACACTTGCTGAGCGTTACGGGTCAGGTAGGTGGGGAGGGTTTGCCCAAACCCTTCTTTTCCTTCCGGGTAACTGGACCGCTCGAATCTCGGAGCTTGCCCCTCGACCCTCGAATCCCGGAGCTCAAGCGTCGGGCCCGCGCTCCTTCCCGTACCCACGAGAGAGTGAACAGGTCCGCACTGCGTTCGAAGCCGGAGAGCTCCGAGCTCCGAGCTCCGGCGGTGGTCGCAGCCGACTGCTCTCGTAACAAGGGTGGGTACGGGGCAGCCACTAGGCTCGCGCTCATGCTGAGACTAGGAATCCCCGTCATCGGTGTCACGGACCTTCCCCGCGCAGTGGCCTTCTGGACCGCGGCGTTGAACCTGGTCGCCGCCGAGGAGTGGAAGAGCGAGACCTGGCGGACGCTCGTTCACCCCGACGGCTCCGCCCGAGCCCTTGGCCTGTTGCGCAGCGCTTCCCCGGTCGAGCCGCACCCCCGTCTCCACCTCGACCTCTTCACGGACACGGCCGAGGAGCAGCAGGCGGAGGTCCGGCGGCTGGTCGGTCTCGGCGCGCGAACCGTCGACTGGGACCACTACCCGCCCGACCCCGACTTCGTGGTGCTCGCCGATCCGGACGGCAACATCTTCTGCGTCGTGGACCTGAGTCACGCGCCGAGCGGTGGCGACAGGCCGACGGTCTGATCCGCCCGGCACCGTCCCGAGGGGGAGTCCCTCACGAAGCGGAGCTGCGCGCGGGGCCCCCGTACGACTCCCGCGCGCCCTCCAGTTCGGGCAGATGCTCCGCCGCCCACGCGCAACAGGCCGCCATCGGTGCGAGCAACGTCCGCCCGAGCACGCTCAGTTCGTAGTCCACCCTGGGCGGGACTCCGCCGCCGACCGTACGGGTGAGGAGTCCGTCGCGCTCCATCGACCGCAGGGTCTCGGTCAGCACCTTCGGTGTGATGCCGCGCAGCGGGACCTCCAGTTCGGAGAAGCGGCGGGGGCCGTCCTCCAGGCACCTGATGATCTTCGCGGTCCACTTGCCGCCGAGTCGGAGCGGCGAGGTGGCGTGGGAACAGTCCGTGAATATTTCGGGATCAAGTGGTTGGCTCACCCTCGTGAGCGTACGTAACTATCGTTGCGGAAACCATGGGGTGCGGGGCTAGCGTCCGCTGCATCGGCCGGCGGTCCGCGGGCCTTGGTGAGGGGAACCCCATGAGCAGCAGAATCGTCGTTTTCGGAGCGGGCGGACGGGCCGGCAGGCGGGCGGTCGCGGAGGCTGTGGCGCGTGGGCACCAAGTGACCGCGGTGGTGCGGGATCCGGACAAGTACGGGGACTTGGGCGCCGGTGTGAGCGTGGTCGCCGGTGACGTCACCCGGGCGGACAGCGTCGCCGAGGTCGCTGCGGAGCACGACGCGGCGATCAGCGCCGCGGGCCGGCTGGACATGCCCTCGGACGAGTTCTACGTGAGCGCCGCCCACGCCCTGCTGGACGGCCTGGCCCGTGCGGGCGTGGGCCGGCTGGTCCTGATCGGGATCGGAAGCACGCTGGAGACCGCCCCCGGCGTCGCGGTCCATGACGCCCCCGGCTTCCCGGCGGAGGCGCGGGCCTTCTCGCTCGGCCACACCGCGGAACTCGACGCGCTCCGCGCCGCCGAGACGGACATCGACTGGCTGGTCATCGCCCCGCCGCCCGTGATGCTGGACCACAAGGCCCCGCGCACCGGCCGGTACCGGACGGGTGGCGAGCAGGTGTTGGCCGACGGCGCTCCGTCCTTCTCCTACGCGGACCTGGCGGTTGCCCTGATCGACGAGATCGAGACGCCGAAGCACCACCGCTCGCTCACCGCGGTGGCGGGCTGACAGAGCGGCCAGGTAAGAGCGGCCGGGCAAGAGAGGCCAGTCGGAGAGGCCAGTCGGAGCGGCCAGGTAAGAGCGGCCAGGTAAGAGCGGCCAGTCGGAGCGGCCCTGGTGCCTTGTCCGGAGCCGTCCTCGTATCTCCCGGACTCCTACGAGGAGGCCTCCGGGGCGGCGAAGTCACCGCCGAAGAGGTAGCCGCGCAGGCAGTAGTCGAAGCCTGACTCGTTGAAGAGGTCCACGTCCTCGCGGCGGCAGTGTTCCGCCAGGCCGTCGGACACGTGCCAGTGCGTGCCGTCGTACCAGAAGACACCGCCCGCGTAGTGAATCGTCCGGCCCGTCGCGGAGTCCGTGAGGTTCAGCGACTCGTAGTTCTCGGGACGGTCGCGGACCAGGGCGACCAGGGACTCGGGGACGCCCTCGTAGAGGGACTCCTGAAGGGCGAAATCTTCCTCGGCGTACAGATTCAGATCCGACTCGTGGTCGAACGTCAGCAGCAGCACGCGGCCGTCCTCCGCGAAGTACCAGACCGCGGACTGGCCGCCGCGGTCGTTCCAGGCCAGACGGTGTGCACCGGTCACCGTCACCGGTTCGACCTGGGCGAGCTCGTCCATGACGGCCGCGCGGCGCCGGACTTCCGGGAGGGGGGTCGCCGCCAGGGCATCCCACGTCTTGCTGTTCATGCCCGCAGCGTAACCACCGCCTCTGACAAGCCCGACACGAACGTCCTCGGTGCCTTCTCCGTCGCCTCTTCCGGTCAGCGGGATGGTTCCGGAGACGATGCCTCGTCCGCCGGGTACGTCACCGCACATGACGGCGACGCGGCGATCGTGTCCGCCACCGGAGCGGCCCACCCGATGTCAGCCCCGCCCGGTACCGTCACGGGCATGGCCACCACGTCGTCCACGACCTCCTCGACGCCGAACCTGGCCGTCCTGGAAGGCGTACTCGAGCGGATCACGTACGCCAACGAGGAGAACGGGTACACGGTCGCGCGCGTCGACACCGGGCGGGGGAGCAACGACCTGCTCACCGTCGTCGGTTCGCTGCTCGGCGCGCAGCCCGGGGAGTCGCTGCGGATGGAGGGGCGCTGGAGCTCCCACTCGCAGTACGGCAAGCAGTTCACCGTCGAGAACTACACGACGGTCCTCCCCGCCACCATCCAGGGCATCCGCCGCTACCTCGGCTCGGGACTGATCAAGGGCATCGGCCCCGTCATGGCCGACCGGATCACCACCCACTTCGGCGTGGACACCCTCGACATCATCGAGCAGCAGCCGAAGCGCCTGGTCGAGGTCCCCGGGCTCGGGCCGAAGCGGACGAAGATGATCGCCGCCGCGTGGGAGGAACAGAAGGCGATCAAGGAGGTCATGATCTTCCTCCAGAGCGTCGGCGTCTCGACCTCCATCGCCGTCCGCATCTACAAGAAGTACGAGGACGCCTCGATCTCCGTCGTGAAGAACCAGCCCTACCGGCTGGCCGCCGACGTCTGGGGCATCGGCTTCCTCACCGCGGACCGGATCGCCCAGGCCGTGGGCATTCCGCACGACAGCCCGGAGCGGGTCAAGGCGGGGCTGCAGTACGCGCTGTCGCAGTCCAGCGATCAGGGGCACTGCTTCCTGCCCGAGGAGCGGCTCATCGCGGACGCGGTCAAGCTCCTCCAGGTCGACACCGGGCTCGTCATCGAGTGCCTGGCCGAGCTCGCCGCCGAGCCGGAGGGCGTCGTACGGGAGAAGGTGCCGTCGCCCGAGGGCGGTGAGCCGATCACGGCCGTCTACCTGGTGCCCTTCCACCGGGCCGAGATCGCGCTGGCCGCCCAGGTGCGACGGCTGCTGCGGACGCCGGAGGAGCGGATGCCGGCCTTCGGGGACGTGGACTGGGACGCGGCACTGAAGTGGCTCGCGGGCCGTACCGGCGCGACGCTGGCGCCCGAGCAGGAGGCCGCCGTGCGGCTGGCACTCAGCCGGAAGGTGGCCGTGCTGACCGGGGGGCCCGGCTGCGGGAAGTCGTTCACGGTCCGGTCGATCGTGGAGCTGGCCCGTGCGAAGAAGGCGAAGGTGGTGCTTGCCGCGCCCACCGGACGGGCGGCCAAGCGGCTCTCCGAGCTGACGGGGGCCGAGGCGTCCACCGTGCACCGGCTGCTGGAGCTCAAGCCGGGCGGCGACGCGGCGTACGACCGGGACCGTCCGCTCGACGCCGATCTCGTCGTCGTCGACGAGGCGTCCATGCTCGATCTCCTGCTCGCCAACAAGCTGGTCAAGGCCGTGGCGCCCGGCGCCCATCTGCTGCTCGTCGGCGACGTGGACCAGCTGCCGTCGGTCGGCGCGGGGGAGGTGCTGCGGGATCTGCTCGCCGACGGCAGCCCGGTGCCGGCGGTCCGGCTGACCACGATCTTCCGCCAGGCCCAGCAGTCCGGCGTCGTCACCAACGCCCACCGGATCAACTCCGGCGTACCGCCCCTCACCCAGGGGCTCAGCGACTTCTTCCTCTTCGTGGAGGACGAGACGGAGGACGCCGGGGTGCTCGCGGTGGACGTGGCGGCCCGCCGCATCCCGGCCAAGTTCGGGTTGAACCCGCGCCGGGACGTGCAGGTGCTCGCGCCGATGCACCGCGGCCCTGCCGGGGCGGGGCATCTCAACGGACTGCTCCAGCAGGCCATCACCCCGGGCCGCCCCGGTCTGCCGGAGAAGAGGTTCGGCGGCCGGGTGTTCCGCGTAGGGGACAAGGTCACCCAGATCCGCAACAACTATGACAAGGGGGAGAACGGTGTCTTCAACGGGACCGTCGGCGTCGTCACCGCTCTCGACCTGGACGAACAGCGGCTGAGCGTACTGACGGACGAGGACGAGGAGATCTCCTACGACTTCGACGAGCTCGACGAGCTGTCCCACGCGTACGCCATGACGATCCATCGCTCCCAGGGCAGCGAGTACCCGGCCGTCGTCATCCCCGTGACGAAGAGCGCCTGGATGATGCTCCAGCGGAACCTGCTGTACACCGCCGTGACGAGGGCGAAGAAGCTGGTCGTGCTGGTCGGCTCCCGCCAGGCGATCGGTCAGGCGGTCCGCACGGTTTCCGCAGGCAGACGGTGTACGGCGCTGGATTACCGGCTGCGTGGAGGCACCGAAGGAGGATCCGCCTGAGGAGGGTCCGGCAATCGGGGTACGGCGTCGCGGGGCTGGGCACGCACATCTGCCGCGTTGTCGTCAATCACCATGGCTCCGCCATGCCTCAATCCTCCGCCTTGCAGCCGCACGCACCCAGCCCCGCTCCTTCATCCGTCCCCCGATTGCCGGACCCTCCAAAAAATGATCGATCAAATCGGTGGGAAACATCACGGAGGTCTTCCGCAACCGCAGTCAAGGGGGCAGGATGAATAAGTTCGCGGCACTCAGTGCCGCGAGTAGGTCCAATGGACGACCCCGAGTGCACTCTCCTGAGCCAAATGGGGGAGGGTGGAGACAGTCAGGGAACCTCGAAGAAGAGGCACTACGTCGGTGAGGGATGACGTGAGCGAGCACACCAACAACGCTGTAGTACTGCGGTACGGCGATGGCGAGTACACCTACCCGGTGATCGACAGCACCGTCGGCGACAAGGGCTTCGACATCGGGAAGCTCCGGGCGAACACCGGCCTGGTGACGCTGGACAGCGGATACGGCAACACCGCTGCCTATAAATCCGCCATCACCTACCTCGATGGCGAGCAGGGCATCCTGCGGTACCGCGGCTACCCGATCGAGCAGCTCGCCGAGCAGTCGACGTTCCTTGAAGTCGCGTACACGCTCATCAACGGTGAGCTTCCGAAGGTCGACGAGCTGTCGGCCTTCAAGAACGAGATCACCCAGCACACGCTGCTGCACGAGGACGTCAAGCGGTTCTTCGACGGCTTCCCGCGTGACGCCCACCCGATGGCCATGCTGTCCTCGGTCGTCAGCGCGCTGTCCACGTTCTACCAGGACAGCCACAACCCGTTCGACGAGGAGCAGCGTCACCTCTCGACGATCCGGCTGCTGGCCAAGCTGCCGACCATCGCGGCGTACGCGTACAAGAAGTCGATCGGTCACCCGTTCGTCTACCCGCGCAACGACCTCGGCTACGTCGAGAACTTCCTGCGCATGACCTTCTCGGTCCCCGCCCAGGAGTACGTGCCGGACCCGGTCGTCGTCTCGGCGCTGGAGAAGCTGCTCATCCTGCACGCGGACCACGAGCAGAACTGTTCGACCTCCACCGTGCGTCTGGTCGGCTCCTCGCAGGCGAACATGTTCGCCTCGATCTCCGCCGGCATCTCGGCGCTGTGGGGCCCGCTGCACGGTGGCGCCAACCAGTCGGTGCTGGAGATGCTCGAGGGCATCCAGGCCAACGGCGGCGACGTCGACAGCTTCATCCAGAAGGTGAAGAACAAGGAGGACGGCGTCCGCCTGATGGGCTTCGGCCACCGGGTGTACAAGTCCTTCGACCCGCGCGCCAAGATCATCAAGGCCGCGGCCCATGACGTGCTGTCCTCGCTCGGCAAGTCCGACGAGCTGCTCGACATCGCGCTCAAGCTGGAGGAGCACGCGCTCAACGACGAGTACTTCGTCTCGCGCAACCTCTACCCCAACGTGGACTTCTACACCGGTCTGATCTACCGGGCCATGGGCTTCCCGAGCGAGATGTTCACCGTGCTCTTCGCCATCGGCCGGCTCCCGGGCTGGATCGCCCAGTGGCACGAGATGATCAAGGAGCCGGGTTCCCGCATCGGCCGTCCGCGCCAGATCTACACCGGCGAGGTCCTGCGCGACTTCGTCCCGGTCGAGGGTCGCTGACACCCCGGCCGACCCGCACCACCCCTGCACGACCCGGCCTGACGGCCGGTTGCCTTCGCCCCGACTGCCGCGCTTTCGCACAGAGCGCGGTGTCCGGGGCGATTTGCTTTGCCGGGCCCCCTCCGCGCCCCGGTGTCCGTTGGACGGGAGCGCTCCCGCCGGAAAGCGAGAAGCGCCTCGCCGTCGATCCCCCCACGGGCCGACAACGAGGCGCTTCCCATATCCCGGAGCGGATTCCCCCCACGGGATCCGGCCGGGCGTTCAGTGGGAGCCGAAGCTCCTGGGTTCCTCGGGTACTGCTGCTTCCTGCGCTTTTCCTCGTGCCGCCTGCGCGTGCCGCCTGCGGTCTGCCGGGGTACGTACGAAACGGGAGGGCCGCTCAAAGCTCCCCGGTGCACGTGCCCCGGCCAACGCTTGCCCGGAGTGTCCCCCAAGACCCTCCGTCGGACGTCCCCCAAGACATCCTTTGGCATCGCACTCTTAGACTCGCGAACCCACCGAATGGTTACCCCTGAACCGGTGTGATCTAAGTCTCTTTGTGGAAGTTACGTGAAGGACCGCAGGCGCAGGCTGTTGGTCACGACGAAGACCGATGAGAAGGCCATCGCCGCTCCTGCAATCATAGGGTTGAGCAGGCCAAATGCCGCAAGGGGTAGGGCGACAACGTTGTAGCCGAATGCCCAGAAAAGGTTGCCCTTGATGGTGGCCAGGGTGCGCCGGGAGAGCCGGATGGCATCGGCTGCCACCTTGAGATCTCCACGAACGAGCGTCAGATCGCTCGCCTCGATCGCGGCGTCCGTGCCCGTGCCCATGGCCAGTCCGAGGTCCGCGGTGGCCAGTGCCGCCGCGTCGTTGACCCCGTCACCCACCATGGCGACCGCCCGCCCCTGTGCCTGCAGGCGCTCGATGACGTGCACTTTCTCCTCGGGGAGCACCTCGGCGTGGACGTGGTCGATCCCGACCGCGCGGGCCACGGAATCCGCCACCGCCCGGTTGTCGCCGGTCAGCAGGATCGGGGTCAGGCCGAGCGCGCGGAGGTCGGCGACGGCGGCCGCGCTGGTCTCCTTGACCGCGTCGGCGACTTCGAGGGCACCGCGTGCCTCTTTGTCCCAGGCGACCGCGATCGCGGTGCGGCCACGGGCGGCCGCCTCCGTCATCGCGGCGGCCAGAGCCTCGGGGATGTCGATTCCGGCGTCGGTGAGCAGCGTCTCGCGGCCGACGAGGACGGTGTGGCCCTCGACGGTGCCCTGGACGCCGAGGCCGGGGATGTTGGTGAAGTTCTCGGGGGTGGGGAGGGGGGTTGTGGTGCGGTGGGTGGCTCCGGTGGCGACGGCTTGGGCGATGGGGTGTTCGGAGGCGTGTTCCAGGGCTCCGGCGAGGCGCAGGAGGTCGGTCTCCGTGGTGCCGGGGGTGGTGTGGACGGTGTGGAGGGTCATCTTTCCGGTGGTGACGGTGCCGGTCTTGTCGAGGACGATGGTGTCGA
>NZ_JBEXXX010000033.1:0-82699 GCF_040630635.1 Streptomyces sp. NPDC005761
CTCCATCCTCTCGCATGGCGATGAGCGCACCGGGCGGCTACTTGCTCTGCACGTTCATCCGTACGCACCCCTGCACATAGGCAAGTACGCCGACAACCCATTGCGAGCGGCCCCGATCGGGCTCCCCTGACTGCCAGCCATCGCAGATCACGAGCCGAGCTCCTGCTTCTGCTTCTGCTTCTGCTTCTGCTTCTGCTTCTGCTTCTGCTTCTGCTTCTGCTTCTGCTTCTGCGAGCATTCCGAAGGTGTCCGGGCCGCGGTCGCTCCGACAACGCATCGACCAACGTCCCTGTTCGTGCCTTCGGGCGCCGCAAGTGGGGTCGTCGTCTCCCCCGGCACGGTCGTAGACCACTGTGCGCTGGGATGATTCACGCTGGCCGGCCCCAGGAGGTGGTGCCGTTCAGATCCGTAGCGGCAGGTGGTCTGCTGTCAGGCCCGGATACGTGATCACGAAGACTCCGGAATCAGGTCCGGTCTGCACGGAGCGGGCGCGGATGACACGCGGGTCGACGTAGGAGGGCCAACGGGTGAGGGCGGACCACCGCAGGCCGTCGAGGGGGACGGTGCGAAGGTCGGTGTCGCTGAGGTCGGCCTCGGTGAAGTCGTCGGCGAACGCGCGGACGAGATCCGGATTGAGCAGGTCGGATGTGTCCAAGCCGGTCAGGATGGCGAACGCGCGCGTCAGACGAGATACCGCCGGTCCAGGCTCTTGGGTGCGATGGCCGGGTATGCCAGAAGGCGAGGCCGCGGGGCGGGCCGGCGCGGGTCGGGGGGAGCCGGGACGAGCCCGCGGCTGAACGGGTCGACGGCCATGGCCTGCGGGGAGAAGGACACGCTGCACTTCTGAGCCGCGGCCTCCAGGTGGTAGACAACGCCCTCGTGGACGACGTTCTCCGCTCGCGTCGCCAGGTAGATGAACTCCGGATCGATCTCGCGCAGCAGTGCCTTGGGTATGCGGGCGGGAAGTGTCAGCGTGTAGTACCGAGGCCAATCCTTGAACCTGTGGCGCTCAAGCCATGAGCGGCCGAATGGGCGGAGGCTGGTGAACATGGCGAAGGCCCATTCGAGCTTCACTCCTGTGACGACCAGGAGGAAGTTCAGGACGAAGGCCAGGGCGACCAGCACGTGGACGAGCGCGGCCTGACTACCGACGGGTTCCGGCCCCGCGGCGCGAGAGAGAACGGCCAGAGCGCACAGGGCGCCGAAGACCACGCCCTGACAGAAGTCCTTTGCCAGCCAGTTTGGGGGCCGTCGGCCGGTGGCGCTCCGACCCGTCGCCAAGCAGAGCAGGCCTGCGGTGAGCGCGCCGAACCCTACGCTGCTCGTGCCGCCGGAGATCGCGATCGATCCGGCGGGGGAAAGCGCCGTCACCCACAAAGCCATGGCCACGACAGAGAACGGAAGGTTTCCCGAAACGCCGAAAGCCAGATGCATCAGGATCGCGAGCCACAGGCTCCACTGCTCCCCGCCCGGGACGCACAGCAGGGCGCCCGCGGCGAACTCAACGGTGATCACCGCGACCGGAACCGCGTTCAGGAGGCGCGGGTGCACCCGGAGCCCGAGCAGACGCAAGTAGTGGGCGGTCACCACGCGGCCCGCGCTCCGGCCGGTGAAGAGGTATTCGTCGTTGACTTTGAGCAGCGCCGCGGTCAGGTAGACGCCCGCGAGGAGGTCCCGCGCGAGAACGGGGTGAACGGTCGCGGGGGCAAAAGCCATGACCGCAGCCGCAACGAACC
Organism: Streptomyces sp. NPDC005761; assembly: GCF_040630635.1. Taxonomy (NCBI): domain Bacteria; kingdom Bacillati; phylum Actinomycetota; class Actinomycetes; order Kitasatosporales; family Streptomycetaceae; genus Streptomyces; species Streptomyces sp. NPDC005761. Next base: position 1,737 of record NZ_JBEXXX010000033.1, read on the forward strand.
CGAGCCATGAATGGTCGGAGAGCCTTCTGTGCGTCGCAAGCATCCAGTAGAAGGCGAGCACGACCGCAAGAGCACGTCCGGGGAGCGAGTGGGCTGACAGGACGACGAGGAGGGCAAGAGGAAGGGCGGCCACTTGCCCGAGCGCGGCTGCCGCCCGGGGAAGCCTTATGCCGAATACCGGAGCAAAGTGATGACCTACACCTGAGAATCCGTACTCCCAGTGCCTGTTGACCTGGTGGAAGAGCAGACTGGCTACCACCAAGGCCATGGGCGTGATTTGGAACGGCAATTGAATCCTCCGAGGTGCATCTCGTCTCATCGTCGCCCGCCCCCGCACGGGAGCTCTCCCGATGCGCTTGACGCCTCGATGTCCGCGCGCGGAATTCTGGCAACCGCTCCCGCCTGAAGATCCTGCATACCCTCGCGCGGGGCGTCAAGGGCGGATCCGGCGGGCCGGAAAGCCGCCGGATCTTCCGGTGATGCAGGACCGAGGAATTTGCCCCATTCAAGACCGTGTATGGCCCCCCTACGCCACGATCCGATCCCCATCATCCCTCTACGGAATGCCATATTCCAGTAAACACTGCCTCTTCGGCACCCTCGGAAGGCAAATGCGAGGTCAATTCTCGTTGACCCTTGTCGGTCGCGACGTGGAGGTGTGCGCGATAGCCGGAAGGGGGCCGCCAGGGCCGTTCGGACAAGATGCCCGAAATGCGCCCGCAGAAAGGTCACTAGACAGACGATCAGAGCTGGACGTAGCGTCCATTCGGCACCGCAAGGGTGCTGACACTTCCTCAATTAGCGATAGGGAGAAAGACATGGCTGACGTCATCGTCGAGACCGCCAGTGACATCGAGGAACTCACCAGCGAGGACTTCGAGGGTCTGTTCGCGGGAACCCCGCTGATCATCACCGACAGCGAAGTCCGCGACTGACGTAGTAAAAGGCGGTTCACGCTGATTGGACTGCTTGATCTGGTTCGGCCGGCAGACCGTTGAGACAGGGGGAAGGGTATGACGGTCCATGTGTTTGTGGGGCCGTCGTGCCCTGAACCTCTGGTGACGAAGAACTATCCTGAATTCATCCTGCACGGCCCCGTGAAGCACGGAGACCTCTTTCAGGGCACTCTTTCCGCAGGAGATGTCGCCGTCCTCGTGGACGGCATCTACCATCACCGTCTTGCCCTGCGCCACAAAGAAATCCTCGATGCTGTGGCACGAGGGGTCGCTGTGCTCGGGGCAGCCAGTATCGGGGCCCTGCGCGCCGCCGAGCTCGACCGGTTCGGCATGGTCGGTGTCGGGCGCGTCTACCGCTGGTACCAAGACGGTGTATTTGACGGGGACGACGCGGTGAGTGTCGCCCACAACGAATCCGGCTCACCGTCCGCAATCAACATTCCCCTGGTCAACCTCTATGCTGCCGTACTGGCCGCCTGCGATGCCGGAATGCTGTCACTTGAGGCGGGCCGGCGCTTGATGGCCCGGTTCGAGCACGAGTATTACCCGCTGCGCACGATGGAGCGTGTACTCGCCATTGCCAGGGAGTGCGGTGAGACGCCGTTCGCCGACTGGTACAGCGAACAGCGCACCGCCACTCCCGACGCCTTTGACCAGAAGCAGGCCGACGCGCTGGAAGCGTTCGCGCTCGCCGCGCGGCTCGGCAGCCGGACGAGCAGCGGTCCGCTCGGGACGGCGAGCGGTGATCGGGACTGGCGTACCGAGTATCACCGCCGCTGGCGCAACCGGTTCGCGGCAGCCGCTCCCGATCTGCACCACCGGCTCGCCTATCAGCAGATCTTCGACGTGCGGTTCCCCGACGTCTGGTGGGACTTCCTGCACAGCTCCGCCGATCAGGCAGGGGCCCTCCCATCGGGCGGGCTGCGCGCCCACGTGCTGCGGCAGTTGGGCCCCAGCGCCGTTCAGTGGCTCGATGACGTGAGACTGCGGCCCCGTATCACCAGGTTGCTGTGTCCCCTGCCCGACCTGGCCGATCCCGACGTGGCCAAGCTGCTGCTACGACGGGAGACGGCACAGGACCGGGTGCAGGCCTCCGACTGGCTGGAACAGATGCGTCGTCACTTGGATACCCATCCCGACCGCAGTCTCGGCAGGATCAGGGAAGCGGTCTGCACGCGGCTGCTCGCAGGGATCTGGGGCGTCGCCAGCCACGCCGAAATGGCCGGCGAGTGCGCGAAGAGAGGGTTTCCCTCGCTGCGCCAGGCGGCCGATGCCTTCCGCCCGTTCACCATCGGACACCTCTCCAGTGTCCGCGCGAGCGGAGAGCGTGATCATGTCTAAGGTCAGACTGCCTGGAACACACCGCGCGGTGGAACCCGAGACCACATGGGCACGGCTTCAGCCTCGACTTCGGGACTACGGAATCACCCGAGTCGCCGACGTGACGCGTCTGGACAACATCGGCATCCCCGTCTATCTGGCCGTGCGGCCCGACTCGGAGACCCTCGCCGTCTCACAGGGAAAGGGAGCATCGCCGATCCTGGCGAAGCTCTCCGCAGTCATGGAATCCATCGAGCTGTGGCATGCGGAGCGACCGGCGCTCGACACCTTCCTCTCCACGGCCGGCGGACTCGGTCTCCCGTACACGCTGAATGACCTGAACCTGCGCGTGACGGACGAGTGGATCCAGCAGATCGAACTGCCCTGGGTGTGGAGCCGGTCCCTGGCCGACGACCGTCCCGTACCCGTTCCACTCGACCTGGTCCGGCTCTCGTACAGCGGAGAGCACTTCATGCGTCCACGTGTCTTCGAGACGAGCAGCACCGGACTCGCGTCCGGCAACACGTACACCGAGGCCTGTCTCCACGCTGTCTACGAAGCGGTCGAGCGCGATGTGCTGGCAGAGTGCCCCTCCCGCACCGGGCCGGAGCGCATCCCGGTGAATCCTGCGACGGTCGGCAGCGTGCACCTGCGCACGCTGTTCGAACAACTCACTTCGGCCGCGGTCGAGTTCGAGATCACCTGCATCCCGAACCGGTTCGAGATGCCGACGTTCGCCGCGTACGTCTGGTCCCCCCTGTTCCCCATCGTGTGCGCCGGTTCAGGCACCCATATGGACCCGGACGTCGCCCTTTCCCGTGCGCTCACTGAAGCCGTGCAGAGCCGGTTGACGGAGATCAGCGCCACCCGCGACGACATCCCGTCGGACCAGGACACCACGAGGGACGCAAGCACCGATCCCGGCTTTCGCCCGCACTCGGCGGGGCTGAGCATGAAGGACGCTCTGCGGGGGCACGGCGCGAGCTACGACGACATGGGACAGGAACTGGCCGCAGCCGTGCTCCGGCTGACGGTCACCACCGGCCATACCCCCCTCGTGGTCCGGCTGTCCCAACAGTCCGAACCGTTCAGCGTCGTGCGACTCGTATGCCCGGGACTCTCCTACGCGGAGGGCCGCACGCTCTCCTCCTGATCAGCACGGCCTGAGATACGCACGCCCATGGATACGAGGATTCCAGTGAAGATTCAGCAGGACAGTTTCCAACACTCCCAGGGGTACACCCTGGAGTACAAGGTGACCGAGCCTGAGGTCGTCTCGAGCCCCTACCTGCACGTCCTCTTCCACGGCTTCAGCCGCATCGAGAAACACGTCCCGCCGGTCTTCGCACGCAAACAGTGGCAGCAGGCGGACCAGTCCGTGTGCCTCTCCTTCTCCGACCCCGTCCACCGCTTCACCCCGGACTCCTGCTGCGGCTGGTTCCTGTTGGGCGAGGAGGAGTTCATGCCGCGGATGCACGAGCTGCGTGCGTCCCTGCTCGAACGGCACGGCCTCAAGGGGACCGTCTGGCACGGCCTCTCCTCGGGCGGTTACGCGGCGCTCAAGCACTGTATGCGAGCAGGCGGCGACGACCTCGCATTCGTCGTCTCGCCGCACAACGACCCCACCGTTCTTCCGCAGTGGGAGCAGGAGGCCCGGCCGTTCGCGCATCTTCCTGCCATGGCCGCACCCGAGACCATGACCGACGTCCTCAGGGGCTGGGCCGCACCGGGCTTGGGCCGCTCTCTGCACGCGCTGGTGTCGGAGAAGGACTCCTACTTCGCATTGGAGCACCTGCGCCCGATCATGCGGAGCCTCGGGGGCCATGAGAGTGCCCGGGCCGTCATGCTCCGCGACGGCCGGGGCCATGGGTTCATCAAGGACGCCGACTACGACTCCCAGCTCACCGAGGCGATCCGCCGCTGGGAAAGCTACCGGGCACAGCAGTCTGCTGTGGCAGCGAAGGCCGGCCACGGATGACAACGCCCGATCAGAGTGAGGAGTACGCAGTGTCCGAAGTAGAGGTCATCCTCTCCACCCCCCTTGCACGGTTCGCCGATGGGGAGACCAAGTTCCGCGTGCCCGCCGGGACAATCCCACAGGTCCTGGGCAAGGTGTTCGAGCGACATCCGGCGTTGCGCCTGCGCGTGGCGGACGGTCTGGGGGCCGTCCTTCCCTTTGTCAGTGTCTACGTCGGTGAGGACAACATCCGCGACCTGGAGACGCCGGATGCGGCGGTGGCCCCGCACAGCACTGTAATGATCATGTCGGCGGTGGCCGGTGGCTAGTCCGGACACTTCGCGGAGCATCCGCGAAGCCACGGTCGCCGATGCCGGAGCCATCCGCGAACTCTATGGATTCGGCGCCGTCGAGGAGTTCGCCGCACGACTCACCGACCGCCGGACGGCATCGGGTACGACGCACTACGTCGCCGAGACGGACGGCCAGATCGTCGCGGCCTTCGCACTGACTGGCCTGGGCCGGCTGCGGCCCGGCGGCCGGGACCGGCTGATGCTCCACGAAATCAAGCTCCGGCCGAGGTTCCGGGGCGCGGGCGTCACGGAACAGATCTTCGACTGGCTGGCATCCAGCCGTTCGGCCGGAAGCGAGACGGAGCTTCTCGCACTGGCTCCGCTGGGACAACGGCCCGCCGCCTTCACCCGGTTCGGGCTGTCCGAGTCCCACCACGCATTCAAGTGGTCCGCTCAAGGCGGAGGTGGCCAGGCATGACACAGCACCCGACATCCGCCGACAGCACGGAGTTCGCCGACTGGCTGGGCGGGTTGCGAGAGTGGGCCGGCAAGCACCCCGAAGGACCGGCTGCCTGGCGCGAAGCAGCAGGCCAGGGGCTACTGTCTCTGGCCCTCCCGGATGCGGCAGGGGGCGCCGGTGCGGGATACGAAGCCGCTTGTATCGCACTGGACGCATTCGCCGAGGAGAGCGGCCTGAGCGGCCTTTCCTTCTCCATGGCCGCCCAGATGTGGGCATGCCAGGAGCCCATCCTCGAGTTCGGCACCCCCGGCCAGCACGACCGGCACCTGACGCCACTCACGGAGGGCACGAGCGTCGGTGCTTTTGCCGCGACCGAGTACGACTCGGGCTCCGACCTGCTGTCCCTGCGCACCCGCGCGGTACAGGACGCCGACGGACGGTGGCGGCTGAACGGATCGAAGACCTTCGTCACCAATGGCCCCACCGCCGATGTCTTTGTGGTCCTTGCCCGTACCGCCGAAGCCAGCGCGCTCTCAGGGCTCACCTCCTTCCTGGTCCCCCGGAGCACCCCGGGCCTGCAGATCGGCAAAGCGATGGCCAAGTCCGCTCTGGAGGGCGCCCAACTCGGCTCCCTCCTCCTGGACGACTGCGTCGTCGAGGACGCGGACCGACTGGGCCGAACCGGCGGCGGGTTCGCCGTGCTCATGCACGCCATGCGCTACGAACGGGCCTTCATTCTCGCGCCGACACTGGGACTGATGGCGCGGGCACTGCGCCAGGCGCGCGAACACGTGCGGACACGCACGCAATTCGGGCAGCCGCTGAGCGCGTACGACACGATCCGGCAACGCCTGGTCCGGATGCATCTGAGTCTGACCAGCGCGCGAGAACTACTGCGTGCCACGGCGCGTGCAGCCGACGGGGGCTCCCTGGACCATGGCCGGTCGGCTCTGACGAAACTGCACGTGAGCACGGAGTTCAACCGGTTCTGTCAGGAACTTCCGGACCTGTATGGGGGGTATGCGCTGCTGCCGGAGACGGGCGCCCTCGCGTTGACGGCCGATGCCGTGGCCAGCCGGTACTACTCCGGAACCTCCGACATGCAGATGAAGATCATTGCTGAAGGGCTGGGATTGTGATGACGGAAGACGCCGTGCTCGGAACCGTGGTCGCCGCGGTCCGGGAAGTAGCGCCGGGAGCGCACGTCGCCCACGACACGCCGCTCATCGCTCGTCGGATCATCGACTCCCTGTCACTGCTGAGTCTCGTCGCCCTCATCGAGAAGGAGTTCACCATCACCATCCGGGACTCGGAGATTCTTCCGGAGAACTTCGAAAGCCCTCTGGCAATCCGCGCGTTCCTCAAGACCAAGGGGTGCTGATGGGCGCTGGACGGTCGCTTGCGGACGATCTGCGGGCGACCGCAGCACGCTACGGCGACCGCACCGCTGTCATGGACGGGACGACCACCTTCACCTACGCAGAGCTGGACCGGTGCGCGCAGGCCATCGCGCACGCACTCACCGGCAGCGGCGTCAGGCCCGGGGACTGCGTCGTCTGGCACGGCGAGAAGAGCACCCTCGCGGTGGCGGCCGTGCACGGCATCCTCCGCTCCGGTGCCGGCTATGTGCCCGTCGATCCGGACGGCCCCATGGGACGCGCCGAACTCATCGTCGACCGCAGCCGCCCTCGGGCGCTGATGGCGGACACCGAGGCCCGGAACCAGTGGCGCACGGTGCTGCCCGGACTCCAGTGGGAGCAACTGCCCACCGGAGCCGAGGCCGCGGGAGACCTGTGGTGCGCGATCCCACATGCGACACCGCGCCCCGCGGTGGCCGATCTCGCCTATGTTCTCCACACCTCCGGCAGCACAGGCCTTCCCAAAGGTGTGGTGCACACCCATGCGAGCGCCTCCGCCTTCGTGGACTGGTCGGTCCTGGAACTCGGCCTCACGGAGCACGACGTGATCATCAACTCTGCTCCGCTGCACTTCGATCCCACGACGCTGCACCTCTTCGGTGCCGCTCGGGTAGGCGCCGCCGTCGCTCTGATGCCCGCGTCGGCAGCGCCGTTCGCCACCGCCTACGTCGACTTCTGCCGCCAGGTCGGCGGCACCGTCTGGTATGCCGTGACCTCGACCCTGGCCTGGCTCACCCGCCGGGGCAAGGACCTGCTGCCGGAACTCAAGACCCTTCGTGCGGCCGTGGTGGGCGGCGAGGTGCTGCAGCCGAGTGACGTGAACATCCTGCTCTCGGCTCTCCCCGGGGTGCGGCTACTGAACGTGTACGGTCCGACCGAGAGCAACGTCTGTACGTTCCACGAGATCGGCAGCCCGCTCCCCCCAGAGGCGGTCGTCCCCATCGGGAGGGCACTGCCCGGGGCAGAGATCGCCGTGGTCGATGAACAACTCATGCCGGTCGAGTCCGGCCGCCCGGGCCAACTCCTCGTACGGGGCAGCATGCTGATGGAGGGCTACCTCGATCCCGAGCAGACAGCCAAGGCCTTCGTCCGCACCAGCGACGAGCGAGCCTGGTACGCCAGCGGCGACCTCGTCCGGGAAAACCCGTCAGGGGAGCTCGAATTCATCGGGCGTGAGGACGCCCAGATCAAGTCACGAGGCTTCCGGGTCGAACTCGGAGAGATCGAACAGCAGGTTCGCACGTTCGACGGCGTCCACGACTGTATTGCCGTAGCGACACCCGACGCCGCCTTCTCCAACCTCATCACCACTTTCGTGACGGCAGGCCACGAGGACGACGTCGCAGCACTGCCCGGCCAACTGCGCACCCACCTCCCCTATTACATGGTTCCGCAGCGCATCGTCCTGCTCGCGGACGAACTGCCCAGGAACGCCAACGGAAAAGTAGACCGAAAGACCCTGGCAGAGCTGGCTGCCGATCCTGCACTCGGCGACACACCCGGCCTGACGATCATCCGCTGACGAACGGCAGAACCATGACGCTCCCTTCCACCGACGCCACCGCCGAGGACGACACCACCGAAGTCCTCAAGGTCCCCGCCTTCCGGCTGTTGTGGGCAGCAAACGGATTCCGCTACATCGCCTCCGAGGTCGCCGGATTCGCCCTGCCCGTCACCGCGCTCCTACTCCTGCACGCGACGCCGCTGACGATGAGCCTGATCTTCGTCTGCAGCCGAGCGGGATTCCTCACCGTAGGACTCCCCGCCGGTGTCTGGATCGACCGGTGGCGCAAGAAGCCGGTGCTGATCTGGGCCGACATCGCCTACACCGTGGCCTTCGGCAGCATCCCCCTCGCCTACTTCCTGGGGGGTCTCACCGTGGCCCAACTGGTCGTCGTGGCCCTCGTGGTGAGCCTGTCCGGCGTCTTCTTCGACGTAGCCCACAGCAGTGTGCTGCCCTACGTGCTGCCCCGACGGCGCGTGTCGGACGGCAACGCCCGTCTGCAGACGTCCGAGACGACGATTCGGGCGATATCTCCCGGCGTCGCCGGAGTCCTCGTCCAGAGCATCGCCGCCCCCGTTCTCTACTGCTTCGCTGCCCTGTGCCACCTGACGTCCGTCCTTCTCCTACGGCCCATGCAGCCCACCGGAGACATCGCACGCGGCAAGCCCGCGGCGGAACGAAAGTTCCGGGCAGAAATCACGGACGGCATCGGCATCCTCTTCAAACAACCTCTGCTGCGCCTGCTGCTCAACCAGGCCGCGCTGAACAACATCGGCGCCGGCATCATCTTGGCCATGCTGCCGATCTTCCTCCTCAACGACATCGGCATCGCCACCTGGACGTTCGGCTTGCTGTCGACGCTCGGTGCCCTGGCCGGGCTCGGTGCCTCGCTGGTCGCCCCCCGGCTGCGCCGACGGTACGGCGAGATACGGATGACACTCATCTTCTCGGCCCTGGCCCCGTTCGCCGTAGTGGCGGCACCGCTCGCAGGCGTCTTCCGGGGCGCCGCCGTGCCGCTGGTCGCGCTGGCACAGATCCTCATCGGCTTCGCCATCGTGGGCCGGTCGGTGTCCACAGCCGGACTGCGCGCCCGGGTGACGCCGAACGAATACATGGGGCGGGTCACCGCGGCATACAGCTTCGTCGTCCAAGGATCGACACCCCTCGGGGCCCTTGCCGGCGGTGTGATCGCCGACTGCTGGTCCACCGGCACGGCTCTGTGGGCGGGCGCAGTGGCCATGGGCATCCCGCTCATCCTGCTGCTGCTCTCCCCGCTGCGTCTCCACAGCAGACTTCCTGCCGAGTGGGAGGTCTGAGCCCTCGCCCAGGACCGCCCCGATCCCGAAGCACCGCACAGCTCACCTGGAGATACCATGACCACCGCTCTGGAGCAGGCCGCTGCCGAGTACGAGGAGCACGGCTTCGCTGTCATCCGCAACGTCATCCCCGAGGACCTCCTCGAAGAGGCACGAGCCCACGTCGAGTGGCTCACGACCAAATACCCGCAGCTGCGGCCCGAACACTTCCACCATCCCCTGATCCGCAACGACGCGTTCTGGGTCCGTCTGATATCCGACCCGCGGCTCGTGAACATCGGCGAGCACTTCCTCGGCCCCGACCTCGCGTGCTTCACCGCCCACTACATCTGCAAGCCCCCCTACGACGGCCAGCCGGTCCTGTGGCACCAAGACGGTGCGTACTGGAAGCTCGCGCCGATGAACGCCCTCACCGTGTGGCTGGCCATCGACGAGAGCACCACCGAGAACGGCTGCCTGCGAATGATCCCGGGGAGCCACAAGCTGCCGCTGTACGAACCGAATCTGCGCACGGACAAGGCCAACATGCTCTTCTCCGAAGCCGACAGCGCACTGGTGCGCGAGTGGGCCGAAGAGCAAGGCATCGTCGACATCGAGCTCAACCCCGGCGACGTCTCCATTCATCACCCGCATTTGCTGCACTGCTCGGAGGCGAACACCTCACCGAAGCGGCGCTGCGGACTCGACATCGGGTACATCGCCACCTCCACGCACATCGAGAGCCAGGGTCTCTACCTCGACCCCGTACTGGTACGGGGTGAGCCCGTCGAGGGAGTGAACAACTACCGGCCCCTGCCGCGGTACGCACCCAGCGAGACGATTGCGTTTGCCGGTCACGAGTCCTGGAACGACCAGCCTGGGGTAGCCCCGGAGATCGGCCCAGCCAGTGAGAACCCGATCGTCACGACCCAGCGCATGATCGAGCGGCTGAAAGACGGCACAGTCGCCCGCTGAACCGGGTGTGCCGGCACCGCGAGTCCGGCGAAGGCAGGTCCACGGCGGACCGGGAAGGGACGGATCAGGAAATGCAGCGAGTCGTGTACCTGCGGGACCGAGTCGACGGCCAGCGGATGAAGGACGTCGTCTATGTCCACCCGCCGCGCTACAAGGGTGAGGAGTTCCATAACCCGGCCGGGCTGCCACGCCCTGTGGTCGGCGGGCTCCCCTATCCGTGGGTGACCCCTATGGGCGACGAGGCGCCACTCTTCCGTGAGCTCGAACGTGTCAAGGCGGAACTCTGCCGCCGTCTTTGGGGCTGCCAAGTCTGCGGAAACGACCTCGGAGCCACGGCCTGGGCGGCGCTCCAGGAGCCGGCAGAGGGGTCGGCCGTGGTCTCCTCCGCCGCCATCCACCCCGCATGTCTGCAGCTCGCCGTGAAGTACTGCCCTGTGCTGGGAGATCCGGCCAGGAGGTACGCCTTCACCGAAGTACTCGAGGAGGACATCGTCGCTGTCTCCTCCGGAAACAGCGCCCCCGGCGACAGGTCACCAGCTGCTCGATGGCACCTGCTCCCCGCGGCTGAGACCTCGCAGCCCGACCGTACTCGCTCGTTCCTGTCTCTGACCCAAGTGCTGAGCTGAACTGGCCGCCGCGGTCGACGAGCGGCTCTGACGCGCGGTCGCAGCATGTCCTGTCCGCCCCCGACAAGCACACACCGCCCTCCTGTGAGCATGGTGGGGAGGTGAGAAGAACGGTGCGCGCTGCTGGCGCGGCAAGCGTGGAGACGGTCTGGCAGCGCTACGTCCGGACGGCGGCCTGGCCCACCTGGGCTCCGCAGATCCGGGCTGTGGAGGCGGAGGCGGAACTGCGAGCGGGCATGCGCGGCCGGGTGGTGCCCGTGGTGGGGCCGAGCGTCGCCTTCGTCATCGAGGCCGTCGACCACCAGGCCCGCACCTGGCGGTGGCGGGTGCAGGCAGGGCCGGTGCGGATGCGTCTGTGGCACGCCGTCCGAGCCCGTACGCCGTCCGGCACGGAAACCGAGCTTCACATCGACGGCCCTGCTCCGGTCGTGGTGGCCTATGCGCCGCTGGCGCAACGCGCGTTGCGCCGCCTGGTCGATCGCTGAGGCGGCGCTGACGGGCCGCACCAGGTGACGTATGAGTCATGGATTCCGTATGTGCCGACGACCTTCCGCACCGCAGGGTCGGCCTCGCCCGGCTCGGCATGGTTCGAGGAATTCAAGGCTCTGACGTCTTCCGCAGGCCGCCGAGTTTTCCATGGACCACGTCGATCCCCAGGAGACGGGATCGTGTCCACCGTCTGCAGTACGGTGACCGTCCGTCCCAGGGCGCGCTCCGCTGCGAAGCGACGTTGCTCCTGGTCGCTGCGAGGTCGGCTCCGAGCGCGTGTGCCGAGTCGAGTTCACATCCGCAAGCTCCGGCACATGGCCTACGGCCTCCACGTGGCACGTGGCTGACTCCCGTGCCGAGCGGGCGGGGGCGTGGGAGGGAGCGTTGCCGGTTCGGAGGTGGCCACGTTACCGACAGCGAGCTTGAAGTCGGGGCAGTCGACGATCGGCTCGTGGTCGCATGTGGCCGCATGGCGCAGGCTGTCACGAAGGCGCGTGAGCTGGCCCACCTGCTCGTCGAGGGCGCGGGCCCTGGCGGCCATACGGGTGCGCAGGTCGGCGTCGGAGGGCCGCGCCACGAGGAAGCGGCCGATCTCGGCAATCGAGAGTCCGGCGCTGCGAGCGCAGGTGATCAGCGCCAACCGGTCCAGTACGTCCGGCCGGTACGTACGCCGCAGGCCGTTGCGGCCCGCCGCGGCGATCAGTCCCTTCTTCTCGTAGAACCGCAGAGCGGAGGGAGCGAGCCCGGATCGCCGGGCGACTTCGGCGATGTCCAGCAACGCAACGTCCATCAAAGCTCCTTGACTTGAAGCGTGCTTCAAGTCGCAGTCTAGGCGCTATGAAGATTCATCACCTGAACTGCGGCTCGGTCCGCACGATCGAAGCCACCTACGAGGGCCCGCAGCCCGCGCCCGCTGTAAACCACTGCCTGCTGGTGGAGACCGACGCGGACGGCCTGGTCCTCATCGAGACGGGGCTTGGCCTCGGTGACGTCCGGGACCCGGCGGGCACGCTCGGCAAGGACTGGGTCACCATGGCCCAGCCCACCCTCGACGAGGCAGAGACGGCCGTCCGGCAGATCGCCCGGCTGGGTTACGCCCCGTCCGACGTCCGCCACATCATCCTCACCCACCTGGACGTCGACCACAGCGGCGGCCTCCCCGACTTTCCCGATGCCCACGTCCATCTGCTCGCCTCGGAACTGAGCGCAGCACAGGCCCAGTCGCCCAGCTTCCGCTACCGGCCGGCCCACTGGGCCCACGAACCTCGCTGGGTTCCCTATGGCCCCGAGTCCGATGAGCAGTGGTACGGCTTCACGGCATTGCAGGCGAAGGGGCTGCCGCATGAGATCAAGCTCATCCCACTCGGCGGTCACACCGAGGGACACACCGGTGTCGCCGTGCACAACGGCGAACGCTGGCTGCTCCACTGCGGTGACGCCTATTACTACCACCGCGAACTGGGTGCCCAGAAGGAAGTGCACCCCGTGCTCGACACCGTTCAGACCCTTTCGCAGGTCGCGCCCGATCTGCGGCTGGGTACCCAGGCCCGCTTGCGTGAGCTGATCCGTGAACACGGCGACCAGGTCGAGGTCTTCTCTGCGCATGACCCGTGGGAGTTCGCCCGCTACGCGGATACGGCGGGCCGACAGCCCGAACGATCCCGCGGCTTCTCGGCGCCCCACGACTACTCCGGCCAGGAGGTCTGAGAACGCAAGGTCGGCCGGTCACCCGTGTCGCGCGGGAAGGGGCGTGCCGTGGCGGTGGTGGAGGGGTTCGGACCAGCGGCCATGAGACCGCAGACGCGGCGGACGTTTCGATCCCCTGTGCAATGCCCTGCGCGTCGCATTCGCGGTGGCCTCGGGGTGGTGCAGGCCCCGCTCTCGTATCAGCGCGGCAGCCATCGTGAACGTCGCCCCTCAGAGGCAGTACCCCGCCCCTGAACAGCCCGCCACTCCGCCCGGAGCGCGGGCCGCCGCCACCGCCTCCCGGGGCCGGCATGGCCGCAGGCCCCGGGAGGCGGTACCCGGAGGAGCGTGTGGCCCCTACGCGGCCTGGATGAGCTCGGCGCGGCCGAACAGGAGAGCGTAGCCGTTGGGGAGCCGGCGCAGGATACGGGTCAGCAGGTCGGGGCCCGCCAGGGCGGCGACGGCGGTGAGGACAGCTCCGGTGTCCCAGCGGATGGTGGCGGGAGTGGCGCCGGCGCGGTCGGCGAGATCCTTGACGAAGGACCAGCCGGTGAGGGGCTGGAGGTCGGGGATCTGGGCGGTGAGAACGGTGGCGGCCTCAACGGGCAGGCGGGCAGCGAGTTCCACGCGTTCGTCGCCCGTCAGCTGGCGCCCGAGTCCCGAAAGGACGAGACGAACAGCCTCCTCGGCCCGCTCCCGGGAGGGGTAGGCGCCTTCGTAGCGGACCTTCTCCAGCATCTGCCTGTACGTCATCACGAGCGGGCGCTGGAGCGGTGCGCGCAGGTCGGAGATCACTTCGGTGGGTTCCTTCCGGTATCCGAGGCGGTGGTGCCGGTTCCCGGGCAGACGGGGCACCGGCGGTTGGTCGTCAGGTGGGCTGGGGGCGGCCGAACAGGAGGTCGTAGCCTGCGGGCAGCTGGAGCAGGATCTGCCCCAGCAGCTCGTCGCCTGCCGCGTCGGCGACCGTGCTGAGGACTGCGCTGACGTCCCAGGCCGCGGTCGCTTCGGTGGCCCCCTCGATCCAGGCCGCCGTGGCCCGCACGAACCGCTCCGGCAGGAGGGGCTCAGCGCTCTGCAGCGGATTGAGGAGGATCAGGGCGAAGCCCTCCGGCAGACGCGCCGCCAGCTGGGCGCGCACCTGGCCGACCAGGTGTGCGCCGAGCAGGGCCAGCACCACGCGGGCCGCGCGTTCAGCCTCCTGCCGACTCCCGTACTCGCCGCGTTCCTTCACATGGTCGAGGAATGCTTCCCATCTCAGAGTCATGTCGGCCGCCACCCTTTTGTTCGGTCTGGTGGTTACGCGGGGCGGGGCGAGGGGGGAACCAAGTGCTCCTCCCCCGCCGAACCGCCCAGGACGCCGGACTCAGCCGGAGATCTGCTTGCGGGAGGATTCCCCGCCGACGGCGACCTTGCGGGGCTTGGCGCGCTCGGCGATCGGGATGCGCAAGGTGAGCACCCCGGCGTCGTAGTCGGCCATGATGCGCTCGGTGTCCAGCGTGTCGGCCAGCACGATCTGGCGGGAGAAGACACCCAGCGGCCGCTCCGACAGCTCCATCACGACGTCGTCGGCCTTCGCCGCGGGCCGGCGCTCGGCCTTGACCGTCAGCATGTTCCGCTCCACGTCGATGTCGATCGCCTCCGCGCTGACGCCGGGAAGGTCGAAGGCCACCACGTACTCGTCACTCTCGCGGTAGGCGTCCATCGCCATCACCGACGGTCGCGACCAGGTACCGGAGCTGGTCAGCTGCTGGGCGAGACGGTCGAGCTCGCGGAAGGGGTCGGTGCGCATCAACATCACGAAACACCTCCAGAAGGTTCGGGCAGTACCTGCCAATGCGCTGCACTGAAACCGTTGTAGCATGTCATCCAATGGATGACAAACACGATGTCATCGAAAGGACGACACCTGAAAGAGGGATTCATGGCAGCAGCCGACCCATCGGCCTCCACCGGCGCCGACGCCCACAGCCCGGCGTCGTTTCTTGCCGCCGCGGCAGCCCTGGAAACCATCGACAGCGCCGTACGCGCCGCCCAGCACGAGGACGCCGGTGCCCCCACCGGCGAGGACACCGACGCGGAGCGGGCCCTGACCTCCCTCCTGCTCCTGCGCCACGTCCGCGAGCAGCTGGCCGGGTGGGAGTGCGGCCTGATCGAAACCGCCCGCGACGCCGGAGCGAGCTGGGCCGACCTCGCCCATCCCCTCGGCGTCGCCAGCCGCCAGGCCGCCGAACGCCGCTACCTGCGAGGCCGCCCCGGCGCCCCGGGCACCACCGGAGAACAGCGCGTCCAGGCCACCCGCGAACGCCGGGCAGCCGACCGCACCACCGCCACCTGGGCCCGGGACAACGCCGCCGACCTACGCCGCCTCGCCGCCCAGATCACCAACCTCACCGACCTTCCCAACGCCGCCCACCACCCCCTCAGCCAACTCGACACCGCCCTCGCCCAGGACGACCCCGCCGCGCTGATCCCACCCCTCAACGCCACCCGCCCCCACCTCACCGCCACGCACCCCGACCTCGCCGCCCGACTCGACACCCTCACCGGCCCCGCCCACGACAAGCCCGACAACCATCCGTGAAGGCGACCCCGGGCACCCACCCCACAACCGGAAACCGATGCCTGCCCCGCTGCCGAAGCCGCCCGGAAGCGTGGTCTCGCCCCCGGCCGCGCTTCGTCGTCCGCCAGATGCCCGATCTCGCCCCGGTGCGACAGGTGCTAGCCGCGGAACTGGGGGCGGACACGGAATCCCTCCTCATGCCCCAAGAGACCCAACGCACCTAAATTCCTTCGTGCGAGTCGGGCCGGCTCAGGGAGCGGAGTCCGGCGCCGCTCCTCGCAAGGCGGAGGTGCGATCGACACGGAGCGTCACCAACTGCTGGCAACACCGCGGGGTGCGGTGCCACAGCGGGGCACCCCGGCGTGATCCAAACGAAACCGCCTGCCAGCCCTCTTCAGCTACCCGCCGATCACGCCTACAGGTCAGCGCTGGCGAGGAGCGCTTCCGCCTGTTCCCGGGTGAGAATCGGCGGGGCCGGTGCCGGTGAGGGACACGGGTGTGGGTCGCGGCGAGACGACAGCATCCACTCCGCGAAGGGGCTGTCGGTCTCCGCGCCGGCCACGATCCGCTCACGCACAGCCAACGGGGTGTCCGGACGGGCTGAGATCGCGTTGCGGACAAAGGTGTCTGGATCCTCTGCCAGCAGATCACGCAGACCTGTAGGCAGGTCCGGATGGGCGGCGGTGGCCTCGCGCACTGCGGAATCCGAATCGGTAGCCAGTTCAAGCGATGGGGCTACGTATGAAACAGCGCCGGCCCGGGTCACAGGGTCAGCGAGCAGACCTGGCAGCAGGTCCGCCGGCGGGAAGTAAGCCGAAACGCTATCCCTGCGGATGTTGGGATCGGCATCCGTCAGCAGAGCCCTACGCACCCAGTCCGGGGCATCGCGCCAGTGCCGGATGATCGACGACCGCACAAGGGGCTCTGGGTCTGCGGCCAGGCGGGCCAGCAGTTCCGGCGGCAGGCGGTCGTTCATAGCGAGGAACGACCGCACGGAGGAATCTGGATCGTCTGCCAATCGGGCCAGCAACCCTGGCGGCTCGTCCGCGACGCTCGCAGCCACCCCACACCGGACCGACGGCTCCGGGTGCTCCGCCAGGCGGGCCCTGATATCTGCGGGCACGGAGGTGTTGGCTGCGAGAGAACGTGCAGAGCCGAGTTCGATGATCTCCTCGATCAGCTGCTCTGTCAGGTCCCGGCGCCTCAGCGCCACCGAGCGGCGGGCCACCGGATGCCGGAGCAGACGCCACACCAGATCGACGGGCAGATCCTCTTGAGCTGCCAGCGCGCTCAGTTCATCATCCAGACTCATGCACCGCAGGCTAAGCGTCTGCACGGAGATACCTACGACAACGCCATCTCGCCCGGCTCGCTGATCAGCGGTGACCATTCTCCGGGGCGTCGGCCGGGTCGTCGTGCGGCGGGCCGGCGTCGGTCAGCAGCTTCTCCAACCGTCCTGCGGTGCGGTTGTGGCGTTCGACCTCGCGGGCCCACCCGTAGTTGGCGGCGTCGGCGGCGAGAGTGTGCTCAATCATGCGCCGTGCCCGTAGCCCGCGACGCATAGGCGGGCGTGGTCACGCACTTCGCGCAGGTCAGCTAGAGGTCGCACTCGCAGGGGCTTTGGGCAGGGAGCCGCAGACAGTGACCGAGTTCGAGTTCGTCTTGAAGAAGTTCGTCTTCAGCCAATCGACGGCCGCCTCGGTCAGATCTCGGCAATGTGCTGGAGCCAGCCCAGGCAGTGGTCGCGGGTCACGCCGGCGAACGAGTCGATCTCGGGATCACTTCGGCTCGGCGACCCGCCCACCCCGGTCCCCGAGCCGGTGGCCGCCCTCCTACTCGACTACCTCCAGGCCCTGCCCGACAACACCCCTGCCATCAACCAGAACTCGGACTGGCTCTTCCCCGGCCACCGCCCGAGCCAGCCCTGCACGATCAACGACGCCTACCCATCTCAGACCCCAGATCCATTCCAGCGCCGCCCTCTGCGCGGGCCTGCAATCTCCGTTGCGGCCGGGGCTCCCCGTGCTCCCTCGGCCCTGTCAGCCGGCATCCGCGCACCCTGCCAGGGCAGGATCGCTGTCATGGCCAAAAGAATGGGACCCAAGGACCAGCCGGACGACCGGCATGTGCGGCCCGACGGTGTCAGCGATGCGACGGTCGAGGCCCTCGGCACCCTCTCGGAGGCGCTGGAGACCGTAGAACAGGCTCGCGGACACCTCTATGCGTTTCACCAGCTCACAGGCGGGGCCGACCTGAAACTGGGCAAGGCCGTGGAGCAACTGCGCAAGGCAGGCCACCCGAAGCATGCGGACTTGGTGAGTCGCGAAATCGTCGGACGCAACGTCCTGCCCGGCCGCTGGACCTTTCAGGTCATCGAGTCGTACAACGCCACCTATTACCGCCCGTTCACGGGCGTCGAGGCGCAGGTGCGCGAGGAACTGGTCGGGGGCCGGGAGCATCTCTATGAGGCGGAGATGAAGGAGGAACGTCGTACCAGCAACCACCCGGCCCACGGCGCGCAGCCTTCCGATGCGGAAACCGGTAGTGGGGCATGAACGTCGGCGACCGAGGGGCAGGGCCCCAGGATCCAGGCATGGCCGCCCACCGCGATCACGGGCCCGGCGCGTCGTCGACCTTGCGGGTGAGCCACGCACTCTGCTGATGCGGGAGCCCTGCACCGAGGACTCAGCGGCACGACCGGACTCGACCGGACTCGCGTACCCGGTCTGAGCTCACGGCCCGCGCCAGACGTTGGCGAAGGCCGCGTTCTCGATGGTCCGCCTCTGGCGTACGGCTTCCAGTTCCATCACCGCCTCGTGGACGACAGCCATCACGGTCGTCACCGCCTCGTCGTCGAAGCCCGGCTCGTCGCCGGATCCTCCGTCCTCAACACCCAGGACCGAGGTCAGAGCGGCGAGGACGGGTTCCTTCTCGGCCCACCGCTCGGCCGCCCTGGTGCGCGCGGGCGTATCGGCCGGTTCCACGCGCTCCGACCCGAAAGGCAACCGTCCGGTTCGCTTGCGCGTCAGCACACCGTCCTCTTCCAGGACCGCCTGGTACGTGGCAGAGAGGTCCCGGCCCCGGCGCCACAGCCAATCCTCGACCCGCTCGTAGGGCTCCCGTCGAATGAGGCCGTCCGCAGCCCCGCGCATGAGCCGGTCTTCGGTTGTCGCGGCAGATGGACCCGGCACGATGTAGTCGCCGTCCACCACGACCGCCTCCGCCCTGAGGAGATCGATCAGCTCGGCTGCCGCGAGTGCGAGCGACAGGTCGCCCTGTCCCACGGAGTGTTTTGGGTCCATGGCGATGATGAACAGGTCTTTCGCCGTGGTCATGAGACGGCCCCCTCGAAGACATCGACAAAAAGTGCGTACTCATCAGCTGGGCGGGCGCGTGTGACCCGTCGGCGGACAGGCATTCGTCCCCATCAGTATCGCTCTTTCCCTCGCGACCGCAGCCTCTTCCACCGGCGGCAGCCCGCCCGCGGACCACGGGGCCTTCCGGGCCGGTCGGCAGCATCGCTGGACTGGCACCGCGACCGGCTCGGACTCGGCTGCCGAGAGGATAAAGCCGGCGTTCCCGACACGACACCGCGCACGCGCGCACCACGAAAGCGCGGTGCCCGGCACCGTCAAGGACACGAGTGCGCAACCGCCACCTGGAGGTACCAGGCCCCAGCCGCTACGGAATACGCGGAGCGCGCTGCGCGTCCACGCAGTGCCGAGTGCGGCCCGGCGGCGTCACCCGGGCGGGGCGGCGGAACGAGCCACAAAGGCGCCGGTCCGCGTCGGCGGAGGCACGACGTAGGAGCTCCCGCCCGCAATGACGCGATCCGCTCCTCGCCGGCGACACGGCGACGCCCGAACGCGCAAAAGCACACGCACAGGTAGACAGACCATATGCAGACATTTCTTCCCTACCCCGACTTCACGGAGTCGGCGGCCGTCCTGGATTCCAGGCGACTCGGCAAGCAGCGGGTAGAGGCCCTGCAGGTGTTCCGCGGCCTGACCGTGCCGGGCTACGGGTGGCGCAGGCACCCGGCCGTCCGCATGTGGGCGGGATACGAGGAAGCCCTGGTCCGCTACGGCCTGGACATCTGCACGGCCTGGACAGCCGAGGGACGCGCCGACACCTGCGCCATCACCCTCATGCAGGACTTCAGCTCCCACCTGCACACCACGACAGTCCGCACCCAGGCACAACTCGCCGCGGACGGAGAGCTTCCACCATGGCTCGGCGCGGCCGAGTTCCATCGAAGCCATCAGTCGGCATTGCTCCGCAAAGACCCAGCGCACTACCGCGGCCGATTCCCTCACGTTCCGGACGACCTGCCGTACGTATGGCCGGCATCGGACCGCTCCCCCGAGCCAGGACCCGGGACCCGGTAACCCCTTCTCGACCAGGTGCAGTACCTGGTCCGTGCGCATGCGCCGGCCGCCAGAGGTGGTGAACCGGTGGTCGACGGACACTGCGAACACGTGGCCGATGCCGGCGCCTGGTCACTGTGTGCGGGGCCTGTCACCTCCGATACCGCTGCGACACTGCCGCGAAGGCGGCCTTGGGTTCCCATTCCATATCGGGGTAGGTCTGCCCCCGGCGCCCTTCGAGGAGTTTGACGATGCCCAGGCCGGCCCGGTCCAGATCGTCCCTGGGGTCGCCGTCGGGGCGGTGCGGGTAGCCGGGCAAGGCGAACAAGAACACGAACGCGCTGTCCACGCCCTCGGTCTCGAAGATCTCCAGCAGCTCGCTCAGATACGCGGCCTGGCCGGCCTCGTCACGCTCATATATGCCGTTGAGCCGTACGGGGGCCTTGGTCTCCGGGTCGTGCTCTACCACTTCCAGCACCCGCCCACCGCGGTCTCCCGCGCCGCGGTAGGCCGCGGTGCCGAACCCGGTGATGGCGAGCGGCTTCAGGCCCTGGGCCAGGGTGCGCACCGCGTCCCGGAATCGGTCGGCGACCTCGGCGGAGCGGATCAGCTCGAACGTCACAATGTCGAAGGGAGTCCAGTCGACCTGCTCGAACTGGATGGATGCGTAGGTGAGTTTGCCCTGGAAGCGCTGGCGGACCATGGCCGCGGCGTCGCGGAGGAATCCGTTGATGCACACGCCGAGCTCGCGCATCGCTTCGGCCCGCCGCTCGGGTTGGCTCATCAGCTGCACGACCCGCTCCTCGGGGCTCTCCCCGGGCAGGAACCCGCGGTTCATCACGCTCACCTCGACCCCTGCGACGAACACGACTGCGGCCCCCTGCTGCCGGAGCCGTTCTGCTCGCTCGGCGCAGTCGCGGAAGAGCGTGAAGATCTGCTCCGGATCCAGCTCCAGCGGATAGGGCGAAAACCAGACCTCCAGGCCGAGTTCGGCGGCGGCACCGGCGGCCATCTCCAGTCGGTCCGGGTCGCCGCCGATGATCTGGACCGCGTTGCAGTGCAGGTCGTCGCGGATAATGGCGAGCTCGCGCCGGACCACTGCAAGGTCGAAGTGCTCGCGGGATGTCTGGCCGTGTACGACGAATCCGGTGTCGTAGGTCATTCCTCTTGCTCGCATGGTGACGCCCTCTCTGCCGGTCTAGGTCGGGTCGAGGCTCACAGGAAAAGTGCGTGCACGCAAGTTTGCGTGCACGCAGCCCTGTGTGGAACGCTGACCCCGTGACGACACCACCACCAGGGCTGCGGGAGCGGAAGAAACAGGCCACCCGCGAGGCCCTACGCGAGGCGGCTCTGCGCCTGGCCGTTGAGCACGGACCGGATCAGGTGAGGGTCGAGGACATTGCCGAGGCAGCTGGGGTCTCGCCGCGCACCTACAACAACTACTTCGCCAGCCGCGAGCAGGCCATCGTCTCCGCTGTTACCGCTGACCGGGACGCGCGGATCGCGGCGGCGGTCGCGAGCCGGCCCGCAGGAGTGCGCCTGGCTGACGCCATTACCGAAGCGGTGGTCGAGCAGTACACGAACGCCGGCGAGCGCGAACACGAGGCACTGCTGCTGATCCCCACCCGGACCGCGCTGCGTGACGCGTTCCTCGATACCACCGCCGACATCGAGCCCCCCCTCACGGCGGTGATCACCGAACGCCTAGGTGACGCCGGAGCGCACACAGCCCACGTTCTCGCGGCGAGCGTGGCCGCGGCCGTTCGCATCGCGCTGGAAAGCTGGCTCCCGCCGACCGGAAACGCGGCGGCCGGGAATTTCTACGCCGGAGGACTGGTCGTGCCTTCCGGCTCACTGCCCGACCGACTCCGCGCAGCACTGACCCCGCTCGCGCCCGCGTTCGACGCCGCGGAGCGACGCACCCAGCCGTGAAGTCGACCCCACTGGGGAATCCGCCGGGCAAACAGTGGATCCGTAATATGCCGATGCGCCCGGCCGTCATCATCCGCGTCAGCCGATCCGACGTAGGTGTCAGTCGATTCTACGTAGATGACGCGGTGTCAGGTTGCGATCTACGAACGGAGTACTAAGCAGACACAAGAAGCCTTGAATAGCACGGACAAAGGCCAGAGAGCCGGCCCGCCACCTCCAGCGATGCTCCCGCTCCGGGCAACGTCAACGCCGCTATGGGCGCCGTCGACGGGAACGGAGATTCACTTCACCACTCGCATCCATAGGGGGACCACGGTGCCCCGCCCGCCGCGGCGTCGTCTTTCCGCCGACGTGTTCGTACGCAGGCAGAAACACCTGGAGCAAGGAGGCTCCGGGGTGTCTCCTCCCGTCACTTCATTCGGGGTCGCAACGGCCGACCGTCTTCAACTGTGCCGGCACGGATAAAACCGTCACTTCATCGTCATCGCCCTGCCCAGGCGAACCCGGCATACCCTTACCACGCCCTCGCGACCTGCAACGATACCGAGCAGAGTGTGAGCCGAACGGCAGATATTCGGTCCGTACAAGATGCCAGCACGTCTCCACCTCGAGGACGGCGCTTGGCGCCCACGGGCCAGGTCACCCAGCAACTGATGAACGGCCGATCCGACCTCACCAATGTCATGTCAGGCACACTGTAGGAACAGGTCCCGGATGGATGGAGGACGGGTAGACGAGCACGTGAAGTCTCAGCGGACACGGGCGATCCTGGTCGGGGCCCCGTGTACCAGAAGCTTCGTCGTCGTGCTGGCCTTCCAGCCTCGCTGTCAGTGCCTCGAGGTAGATAATTCGCCCACCGGCCCCCTGTCGGCGAAGCGTCGCCCCCTCAGCCTTGTCGCCTTGGTTTTCCCGCCGACAGGCCGGGTACGCGTTTGATCAACAGCGTATTGCGGCACACCGTGCCGGCGCCATCGATCGGAGGAAGTAGAATGCTGAAGGCAATTGCAGACGTATTTCGTTCTGTCGGCGGTGCCATTGCCACCGTTGTCACTCTCCCCTTTCGCGCTGTCGCGCGGCTTTTCGGCGGAGCTTCCGACACCGCTCATGGCCACCACTGAGCCTCTTCCATCTTGACCAGGTGGCGAGTTCGAGCACGCGGACGGCCCGGACGACGGCGGTGATCCGAGTAGTGCTGCAGCGGAGCGTTCGCAAGGCACGCCAGCATGTGAGGGTTGCCGTGGCACGTCCACCGAGGCTGCGGATCCTGGCGTGATCGCGGTTGTGACGTCGGCGTCTCGCATGTCGACACCCATATCACCCGGCTCGGTGGGCCGATCAGCGGCGCAGGTTCTTGCCCCGAAACGGAACGCGGACAAGGACCTGCGCCCTGGTATGCCTTGCCCGGCCGCCACTTGACGTGGTCGGCGGCCAGAGCTGCTGGTCGACTCCGGCACCGCCGATTCAGCGAAGCGCATTGCTCGCGGACGGCTGGATCGCACGCCATCCCGAACCAGCCGCGACCGCTTTCCCGGTCGCACTCGTGCCGTGTTCCTACGCGGCGCGCAGCATCAGATCCGCAGGCACGTGGCGAGTTGCTCCCACTTCCGTACGGGCAAGGAGTCGGAATGGTGGTCACAAGGAGGAGGCTGACATGGCCGGCTCCGACTCGAAGTACTCCTGGACGCGGGGGGCGGTGTCCGCGGCGCGACCGTGGGACCGCCCCTGCGCATCGACCACCCGGCTGTCGAGCGCGCGTGTCCAAGTCCACGCAGCAAGTCGCGGCGTTTCGACAGGGCGACCGCAGCCGTGGTGCGGGCCTACGGGGTTGGCTGCGCATCGATTCGCTGCGGCTGAAGCGGCCGTTACGGCCGACTGGTGGGCCGCACCGGCGTCAGCTTCGGGTCAGGTTCCTCGACTCTCAGCATTGGAGCACCGAGCACGAACCCAGTTCCGGCGGCATGACCGGACTCAGCGGAACGCGGTGACATTGCGGGCGGCCCAGTCGGCGAACGGGTGCGGGGCACGGCCGAGTACCTGCTGGACGTCCGGGCTGACGCGCAGCTCAGCCGGGCTCGGGGAGCCGAGGATGTCCAGCGTGTCGTCGGCAAGCTCCGCCGGCATGCTCTGGGTCATGGCGGCCTTCGCCTCGTCGCGGGTGAGCTCGTGGAACCTGACCGGCGAGCCCAGCGCGGCGGCGATGGCCTCCGTCTGTCGGCGCGGGGTGATCACCTCCGGGCCGGTCAGCTCGTAGACGCCGCCGGCGTGCCGGTCATCCAGCAGGCAGGCCGCCGCGACCGCGGCGATGTCCGCCGGGTCGATGATCGGCACCCCGACGTCACCGAAGGGCGCGGCGACGACCTGTTGTGCGCGGACGGACTCGGCCCACCACAGCGCGTTCGAGGCGAAGCCGCCCGGCCGCAGGATCGCCCACTCCAGGCCGGACTCCCGCAGCCTGTCCTCCAACGCGCGCATCGCGATCCGCGTTTGGCCGGAGGGCCTGGTCACCACGCCCAGCGTGGAGAGCAGAACGACCCGGCGGGTCCCGCCGGCCGCAGCTTCGCTGATGATGTCGGCAGGGTTGGCTCCCGTGGCGTGCAGGTCGCCGGACAGCAGCAGGAACAGCGCCTTCGCCCCGGCCAGCGCGGGCTTGAGACTGGCCGGCTCGGCCAGGTCGGCCGTCAAGTGGCGGACACCGTTCGGAACCGCCGCCGTGTGTCGTGACACCGCCATCACATGCTCGCCCGCCTCGGACAGCGCCTGCGTCAACGGCCGGCCGATATTCCCGGTAGCCCCGGTCACTACGATCATGGTCAGCTCCTTGTTCGGAAGTGCTCTGTGGCCTTCACGCTAGGAGCGGGGCTTACTTTTGGTAAGGACATACCTTGAGGTAAGCTCCTGAAGTAATGGGAAGCGTGCAGCACAGCCAGGCCGAGACGGGCGAGCGGTATGACGTGTTTCACACCGACTGCCCAGCGCGCAATGTGGTCGACCACGTGACGAGCAGGTGGGGCGTCTGGGTGCTGATCTCGTTGCGGAGCAATGCTCTCCGGTTCTACGAGCTGCGCGAGAGCATCGAGGGCGTCAGCGAGAAGATGCTCGCCCAGACCCTGCGCGCACTGGTCCAGGACGGTCTGGTCTGGCGGGAGGTCGAGCCGACGACGCCGCCCCAGGTCACCTACGGACTGACCGAGTTCGGCCGGCACGTCGGCGAGCCGCTGACGGAGCTGTTCGACCGGATCACACAGCGGCTGGCGCCTCGCAGCACGGGTTAGGGCGGGGTACCGGCTGGCACAGATGCGCGAGTCGATGGACGACCTGCTGAGCCAGATCTTCGCCCTGCTCCACCATGCCAAACACCTCGCAGTGTGCTGGGAATGCCGAACCGACGCTGTCGTCTCCTCACCTGCAGCTTCATCTGCTACAGACGCCTCAAGCAGGGCCGATCATGATCGGTGGTACGAGTTCAGGAAGTGTTCGACGTGCGCTGCGTACGGAGTCAGCCACGCAACGCGATGAAGAGCTGGTAGCAGGTGAACCCGAGTCCGCCGCAAGCCATACCGAGGCCGACGACTGTCATCAGGGCCAGCATGATCTGAACATAGAGAGACTGGCGGGCGGATGCGCGGCTGGGGTTGCGCGGGTCGTAGCTGAGCTCCAGCTGCTGCCCGCCGGTCGGCTCCCGGTAGAAGTGCAGTCCGCCGTCCTGGTCTGCGTACCGATATACCTTCGTGTTGTTGGTGTAGTGGTCGAGTTCGGCCATCACCGTTATGCCGTGCTTGGGGAGGCGCAGCCCGTCGTACAAGCCTCGTCCCAGCGTGAGCGCCATGAATGCCCCCGTGCATGCGAAGAGCTGAAGGACCGGCAGTGCGACCGCCCACGCCGGCTCACGGAGCACCGCCACCGTCACATCGGTCACAGCGAAGACTGCGATCACGGCGACCATGAGGAGAACGCGCCTCGACGGCCTCCGGGGGTGGCCCTCGGAGACGTCGGTGATCAGATCTTCGCCGTCCACGCGCGATCCTTCGGCCGCTCTCTCGGGCAGGCGGGCTTGCAAGGCAGCGCAGAACGTGGCCACGGCTGCGGCGCTGGCCTGGTGAACCGCGTACACGGCAGCAGCGCGGTCGGGCTCCGCGGTCGTCAGGATGACCTCGAGCGAGCGGTCGAGGCTGCGGACCGCTTCGATGGCCTCCAGCGGAATCCGTGTCAGGCGCCCCTCCTGTTCCCACTGCACATAGTCGAATCCGTCTCCGAAGCGGGCGGTGGCACCGCTGCCGCGCAGCACGAGGGAAGGGAGGCCAGGGGTCGTCGTCATGTGCGTATGACAGTTGAGATCAACAAACGGTTGCCCGCCACCTGCGGCAGGCGCACGCCACAAACTTCGAGCAGAGGCGCCCCGCTCAGCGCAGCGGCACATGCACCCTGGCACTCCAGCGAAGGCGATGCCCCAAGAGGCAGAGTCGTGCCGGAGGAAGTTGGCCTGCCTGTCGGGCGGGGTCCCGACCTGATCCAGCAGGCGCCTGCGGACTATCCCGTTCGCGATCGGTTCACCGGCTCGTTCCTTCAGTTCGGTCCGCCGGTCCAGAGGGTTGGCGCCCGGGCCGGAACCCTGTCCGACTCCCCGGCGGCCGGCCAGGCGATGGCCTGATCGTCATCGCGATGATCGAGGGCCGGCGGGTCGAGGCCGTCCGACATCCCGCTCCAGCCAGTGTCCGCCCAGAACCGGCTGAAGCACCCGGGTCCTTGTCGACGATGGGGCCGGGTCGGCTGGCTACGTCGGCCCGTGCGCGGGCTCCTGCGCCGGCTCTGTCGCAGGGCTTTCCGGCGGCGCGTGCGCGGGATCCCGCTGGGACTACTCGGCGTCGCGTCGTCGGCGCGCGCGCTCGAACTCAGCGACATCCGGCATCCACGAGCCGTGCTGTTCGAGTGCGGCACAACCGCCACGGACGAAGGCGCTCACCAGCGTTCGGTACCCGCCTATCCCGTCGACCAGGCTGTATTCGACCCGGTACTCCGGATCCGACCCGCCTTCACCCTCGTGGACCGTCGTGATCCGGGCGATGGAGTCCGCGTAGAAGTGGAGCTGGATCCCTTCGCCCAGTTCCTCGTCCTCGATGGTGAACACTTCGTTGTCCGCAGCGGAGCGATCGCCCACGAATTCCCAGAACTCCGCGGTTGCCGTGCGGGGACTGTCCGGGGACCACTTCTTCTCGAGGCCCTTGTCGTCGGTGTACGACAGGGTCCGCCGTCTCGCCCTCCCGCCGAGGGTGGCGCGGGCGCCGTCAGTCTCCTCGTCATCCACCATGGGCGCGCTCCTGGAACGGTCCGCGGCTTCCGAGCACACCAGGAAGCTCACCGTTCGCAACGCGTCCTCCGCGAGCTCAGGGTGCGCACGGCGCACGGCCGCGTCGACCGTCGTCGCCATCCGGTCCCAGTCGCGTTTGTCCGTGGCGCGTTTTCCCCGTCGCGGGTCGCGGCTGATCCTCATCCCGGTGCACGCATGCTCCGCGGTGGCGATCACACGCATGACCTCGGGCAGCAGTGCAGGCTCGACCGCATCCGGCATCCGCCTCGGAATCGTCGCGCCGTGCAGGTACTGGCCCGTGTACTTCAGGATCGCGGCGTCGAGTGGACCGAGTACTGCTCCGCGCTCGGCGCGACGGCGCTCCGCTTGGTACTCCTGGGCTCGTTTCCCGTCGGACGTCTCCGACGCCGCCCGCATCGCCTCGCAGACCTGACCGCGCTCGAGCAGACCGATGTCAGCCCCATGGGCGATCAGGCGACTCCTGTCCCACCGGATGCGACGGAAGAACGCGTCGACGTCGACGGGCGCGGAGAGGAGGATCGGGTCCAGGAGCGCGACGGCAGCGCTCTCGTCGAGTCGGCCCTGGGTGCCGGCGGCGTCACACAGCGGAAGGACCGCACTCCACAGCAGCAGATGTCTGGCCAAGTCCTCCCGGATCACCGCAAGATGCGCTTCGCTGATCGGAAACGCAAACGTGCGGGGGGCATGGTTGGCGTCGGCCCCGGCACCGAGCATCAGCCGCAGTTCACCGTCCTCGCGGATCACGTTCGGGATCCAGCCGCTCTCGCGCGTGAAAACGATGTCTTTCATGGGCTCAGTCTTCCCCATCAGTCGACACAGCCGAGTCATGCCTGCACCGGCCTGACCAACCGCTTCGTGTACACCGACGCCGCCCGGAGCGTCGGCAGTACTCCGGCACCGCCGGTCGCACCGAGAACTGCCAGATCGGCGGTTTCGCCGCGACACCACCGCTCACGGCCACGCCCTGGCGACCCGCGCGCTCTCCCTCTCCGAGTCCCGGCCCGACGACCCCGCACGCTCCCACATCGCGCGACGTCACCGGGCCTCGGACCCCGATGATCTCCGCCACGGAACGTGTGCCGGGCCCACCTTCGTATGGACGCGTGCACGCTCCTGCTATCCGAGCGCAAGCATGGCCTCGGTGACCTCGCCGACTGCCGCGTCGGGGATCGCGGTGGAGGCCTTCTCGAGGACGAGGAGCCGTGCCCCGGGGACCTCGCGCGCGATCGCCTCGCCGTTGCCGACGGGAAAGAAGCGGTCGTGGCGGCCATGGACGACGAGCGTGGGAACCCCGATCTCGGGAAGGCGCTCGCGCCAGCGGGGTTCGCAGTCGAGCCTGGAGAACACCATGCCCAGCTGGTTGGCCATGTGGACCAGGCGTTTCGTACCTGGCGTACGGTCCCAGATGCGCGCAGCGACCGCGCGCGCGGCAAGGGGGTCGTTACCAAGGACCTCCGCGCCGGAAGCGGCGAAGTCCGCGACCGCCTCGCGGTCGGCCCAATCGGGTGCCGGACGCGCGAACAGCCGTCTCATCGTTGCCCGGTCGTGGTCGGGGAGGTCAGCGTCGGGCGGACCGGGGGCAACCGCGCGGGTGCCCACCAGGGTGAGCGCCGAGAACGCGCCGGGATGGTCGAGCACGGCCACCTGGGCGACCATCCCGCCGACGCCGATCCCCGCGAGGTGCGCGGGCCGCCCGCCCAGCGCGTCAGCCAGGGCCGCCGCGTCCTCGGCGAGCCCGCGCAGGGTGTAGGCGGGCGCCTCCAAGTCCCTCGTCGTCGACTCCCCGCTGTCGCGCAAGTCGTAGCGCACCACTCGGCGCCCACCAGCGGCAAGACGCTCGCACAGCGTGTCGGGCCAGGAGAGCATCGTTGTCCCTCCCACGAGCAGGACGAGCGGCGCGTCGTCGTCACCGAACGACTCGATGCCCAAGGTGACCTCATTGATGTTGACCGTAGTCATCGGATCACCGGAACGACGTCGTAGGTCAGGTGCGTCGCGGTCGACGTCGAGATCACGCTCCGCTGCTCCAGCGTGCGCGCAGTTCCGCCGGTGAACAGAGGTGTGCCGGCGCCGAGCACGATGGGCGCGAGGTGCAGCGTCAGCGAGTCGACCAGCCCGGCCTCGAGTGCCGAGGCAATCGTGGCGCCCCCACCCATGATGATGACGTCGAGGTCCTTACCGCTCTCCGACGACGCCACCTCGGCTCGCTCGCGCGCGGCGGTGACTGCGTCGGGCAGACCGGTGGTGACGAACGTCCAGTCGAGGTTGGTTGTCCGCACCGACTCTGGCGGCACGCTGGTCACGACGACGAACGGAGGCTTGGCGACCTCGCCGGCGCCGTAGCCGGACGTGTCGTCCCAGCCTTTCGGCCCGTCGACCACGTCGAAGAGGTGGCGTCCGAGGATGACGGCACCCGAGCGGGCGGTTCCTTCGCGCAGAAACCGGCGGTCCTCGGGGGCGTCGGAGAACGCCCACGTGTGCAGGGCCTCGCCGCCGGTGCCCAGCCCGTTGTCCGGGCCGGGATCGGGCCCGGTGACGAAGCCGTCGAGCGAAACCGAGATGTCAGCGATGATTCGAGTCATGCAAGAGCAGACTCGATGCTCCGCCCAAACTCATCGCTCTCGCGTGAAGCGCGTGGCGGATGCTACCCGCCTGCACGACGTGCCCCCGGCTTGCTCGGTCCGCCCAGCGCCCGGAGACGTCGCCACCGGGCCCAAGCCCTGGTCGGCCGCCGCACCGCACCGCTGAGTTTCGCTCGCTCTGTCGGTCTTCCGTACATGACCAACCAGGCAGCGTCTGGACCGACCTGCGGACACGGATCCCTCGCGGACCTTTGGGGCCGGCCCCCTGTGGGCCAATCAGGTCGTGCCGCGCGTGTCGGCTCGGGCGCGGTCCGCGGTCCGGCTATAGGTGGTCCCGGAGTGCGGCCCGGCCCCGGGCAGTCGCGGTGCGCGGCTCGCCGCCGTCCTCGTGTCATCGGGTCACATCAGGGCGATACGGAGGTCGAGCATGACGAGCGGCGACAAGTGGAGGGCAGTCGGGCCCGCCAGTGTCGGTTTCGAGACCAAGCTCTCGACCTTCGCGGTGGGCGCCCGGATCAACGGGCTCGAGTCGGGCCTGGTCGCCGTCTGCGAGGACTCGGGCACGGGAGTGAAGGGGACCGGGAAGGGCGAGGGCAGGCCAGGCGTGCACGGCTTCTCGGGCAGCCACAACGGCGTCGGCGTGAAGGGCGAGGCCCATGACGGCGAGGGCACGATCGGCGTGTGGGGACGCTCGGAGGACGGGTACGCCGGGTACTTCGACGGACCGGTGCACGTCAACGGGGACCTGGAGGTGGACGGGAACAAGGGCGTCACCGTCCGGATGGACGACGGGACCTACCGGGTCCTGTACGCGGTCGAGGCGCCTGAGCACTGGTTCGAGGACTTCGGATTCGGCCGGCTCGTCGACGGACGCGCCCAGGTCACCTTGGACCCGGGGTTCGTCGCGGTCACCGAAGAGGGGCCGTACCACGTCTTCCTGACAGAGTACGAAGCGGCCAGCGGGCTGTACGTGACGGACCGGAACTCCCGCGGCTTCGGCGTCCGGGCAGCGTCCGGCGCCGACGCCCGAAGTGAGTTCGGCTACCGGGTCGTGGCTCGGCGCCGGGGCATGCAGCCCGAGCGGTTCGCGGTGCGGCGTGACACTTCTGCCGCCAGGCGGACCGGCTCTTCCGAGGACTCGTCCGCCGCGTCGCCCTCGAAGGACGGGGCAGCCTAACCCTGTCCGTCCTCCGAGGTCCTCCCGGACCTGTCCGAGGCGGCGAGCGCGGAGAGAGACCGTTCCGCCGGTCGGCCGAAGGCCTCGGGGTGGAGGAAGAACCCCTGCTCCTCGGCGGGCTTCTCCTCCTCGGCGGTCAAGGGGTTGGCCTTGGCCCAGCCGTCGCAGCGGACGCCGGTGACCTGCCAACTGACCTGCAGTCCGGCCCGGCCTCCCGCAATATCGAAGGTGTGATCGGCGAGGGGACGGCTGATATGCAGATCGGGGGCCGCGCCGCCGATGGCGGTGAGCTGATAGCGGAACGACTCGTTCAGCGACTCGAACCATTCGGGCAGATCGACCGTGGCCCGGCCGTCCGCGTCGAGGGCGACCATGCCGTCGTAGACGTTCTTCAATTCCGGGGACTGCACGGCCGCGTGCACCAGGTAGCGGGATTCGGGGTCGACCGGGTGGTCGATCCTGACGAGGCTCACGCCGTCGGACACGGTTCCGGTGATCACGACGTCGCCGTCCAGCCAGGCCGCTCGTGTCGTCCCGGTCGCGATCAGGCCGGTGACGCCGTGGGCCGTGACCCCGGCGCCCTGGGTGCTGCGTGCGTCGAGGCCGGCGCTCCTGGTGCTGGTCGCGAGGACGCCCGGTCCGTCGCCGCCGGCGCCCGCGACACCGGCGTTCGAACCTCCGCCCGTTCCGGACACGCCGACACCCAGGTCGCTGATGCCCGACACGCCGACCCCCTGTGTGCTCCTGCCGGACACACCGGCCCCGGTCGTGCCGGCGCCCTGGACGCCGGGGTTCGTCCCACTGCCCGTCCCGGTGACACCGATCCCCTGAGAACTCGTGCCCGAGACACCGACGCCCTGGGTGCTGGACGCGGACAGGCCCGCGCCGCTGGTGCTCCTGGCGAGCACGCCCGCGCCCCCCGTGCTGACGCCCGAAACGCCGGTACCGGTACCGGCAGTACCCAGGACCGCGGCACCAGGCCCGTCGACGGTCCCGGCGACCCCGGCGCCCTGGGTGCTCCTGCCGGACACGCCCGGGCCCGTGGTGCCGGTTCCCTGGACGCCCGGGTTCGACCCGCCGCCCAGGCCGGTGACACCGATCCCCTGGGCGCTCGTTCCGGAGATTCCGGCGCCCTGCGTGCTCGTACCGGACACGCCGGCACCGTCCGTGCTCTCCCCCAGGATGCCCGCGCCGGACGAGCCGACGCCCTGGACGCCGGGGGACGATGCCCCGCCGGTGCCGTGGAGACCCGGCCCCTGGGCACTCGAACCCGCGACACCTGGCCCCGTCGCTCCCCCGCCCCTGACCCCCGCGCCGGGTCCGCCCACCTTCCCGGTGACGCCGTCGCCCTGGTCGCTGGTGCCCGACACGCCGGCTCCCTTGGTGCTCGTGCCGGACACGCCCGGGCCGGTCACCGCACTGCCGTCGACACCCGCTGCGCTGCCGCCGCCTCGGCCGAGGACGCCGGCGCCCGCAGTGCTCGTGCCCGAGAGACCTGGGCCCGCGTCGGCCGTTCCCGAGACCCCGGCGCCCGAGACACCGCCCATCCCCCTGACGCCATCTCCCTGTGCGCTCGATCCGAACACTCCGGAGGCGGTCACGCCCGTGCCGGTCACGCCGGGGCCCGCGCCGCCTCCACGCCCGTCGACGCCGGGTCCGTCGGTACTCGATCCCGCCACTCCGGGTCCGGTCGACGCGATGCCGAGAAGTCCCGCGCCGCTCCCCCGGCCGGTGCCGGACACTCCGGGTCCGGCGGCGCTGACGCCCTCCACGCCGGGGCCGTCGGCGCCCTCGCCCCTGACGCCGGGGCTGCCCGACGTTCCCGTCCCCGCCACTCCCGGGCCCTGGGCGCTGACGCCGCTCACTCCTGGGGCGGCGACGCCCTGGCCCAGCACACCGGGCCGGTCCCCCTTGCTCGATCCTGACACCCCTACACCCCGGACACTGCTGCCGAGCACGCCCGTTCCGCCGATGTTGGAGACGGACTTGCCGAAGACACCGACTCCCTCGGTCTCTCTGTTGACGCCGTACACGCCGGCGCCGCCGGGTTGAGTCGCGTCCCCGGAGCGGCCACTGCTGCCCACGACACCGTTGCTGTCGCCGCTGTCCCCCCACACGCCGTACTTGACCGGTGGGCTCTCGGCTCCCGGGTCGTACCCACTGGGAACATCGTGGCCGTGGACGGGTACTACGGGCATGATCGTCTCCTATTCCCGTGCGTCGAAGGGGTGCCTGTCACCCGTAGGTGAGCTGAATGCAGAACACCTTCAAGGCCTTGTTCGCACCGGCGCCTTCGACGTCGAGCGTCAGGAAGTAGCGGTGCGTTTCGTTGTTGATCACCACCTCCGAGCCCGGTAGACCCGGCGTGTCCAGCGCATCCGCAGTCAACACGGGGTCCGCACCGGAGCTGTTGTGGATCTCGCGGTTCTTCAGAACCGCCGTCAGGCTGCCCGCAGACGACTCCCTGGTTCCGGTCATCAGCAGGGACGTCACCTTGACCCCGTCAGGGAGCACGACGTTCATGAAGCCATGGGCCTCGGTCTTGCCCTCCGGCTTCTCGACCATGTCGAGGGCCTGGTTCCAGGTCGGCTTGAGGTCGCCTCCGGCGTTGGGATCCGGATAGGGCGTCAGGACGGGAACCAGCGTGAGGTGCATGACCGGCCTCGCGAGTCCCCTGATGATGGGATTGATCTGGTTGTTCGCCAGGCCGGCGAATTCGTCCTCCAGCCGGTGGAACCGGTTGTTGAGGCCTTCGTCACCGCCTGCCCGCACACGGTCCTGATTGTCGATCCAGTCCTTGTGGATGAACTTCGGTACGTAGATCTCAACCATCGCGGCCGTCCTTACGGAGATGGATCAAGGGGGACGAGAGGGGGTCGGCGACGTGGTAGGTCGGCAAGGTGTACACGGGGAACAGATCGGCCCCACCTGCCGTCAGCCCGGCCAGGAGGCGCAGCCGGTCGGTCCTGCATTCCACGCCGACCGGATGGAACCAGTTGAGGATGTTGAGGATCAGGTCGTACTGCTCCTTGGTGAGGGAACCGGCACCGGCCTCCAGCGTCGGTTTGAGCCGGATCTCGCACTGGTACGGCCGCAGGCCGCCGACGTGCAGGAAGGTCTTCCTGATCAGGGCACGTCCTGGTGTGACACCGGTGACCGTGCTGACGGGAGCGGTGGGAGCCGCGAAGTCGGCGACGCCGTGGTCGTCCGGGGTGGAGGACCAAGTGGCCTGCTCCCCCGCCCCGGTGCCCAGCGGCAGTTCGGCGACGAGACGCGGCGCGGAGGGCGGGTTCTCACCCAGGGGTGACGGATCGGCGAGGAGCACGGTCCCGCTGCTGCGCGGGGCCATGACGAAACAGGGCCGGTACGGAGTGCCCGCGGGGCTCGCGGCGAGGGCGGATCCACCTCGGCCGGGGCCGAAGGCCTGGGGCAGTTGGTTGTCGGTGGCGACGTCGACGAGGTGCACCCTCCCGGCCGGTGTGGCCGAGTCCTCGGTGGCCGGGTCCTCGGTCACGACGTCCTTGGTCGCCACGTAGAGCAGACTGCCGTCTCCGCCGAGGCTGAGGGCGGCCGGAACGGTGGCTTCGGGGAATCCCTCGAGCGTGGCCACGGGCTGCTGTGCGGGCGGACGGTAGACGCGGATACGTCCGCCACCGCCCGAGCCTGTTCCCGGGCACGCCACGTACAGCTTGCTCCCGTCCCGGGTGACGGCGGAGGCACTCGCCTCCGCATCTCCTGTCGCGACGGTCTGCTCCAGAGTGAGCGTGGCGCGCTTCACCCGGCACCATCGGCCGCCGTCCACGACGACGTACAGGGACGGGCCGGCGGGGGCGACAGTGATCGATCTAGGTGCGGCGGGCAGTTCGAGGGACGCCGCTTCCTGGCCGGTCGTCAGAAGGTAGGCGCGCAGGGTTGGACGGTCTCCCCCGAAGCCGACGTACAGCCGGTTCGCGTCGGTCGCCACGGCAGCCGGCCTGGAACCGGTGATGTCTGGAGCGGCGGGGTTCAGCTCGACCGGGTCGAGGACGGAGACGCGGCCCAGCGGTTCGTGGGCCACGAAGAGGTGTCCGCCGCCGAAGGCCAGGTCTCCGGGGAAGGGAGCGACCGGACGTGAAGTGGCGAGGGCGATGCGGGGGAAGTCGCCCGACTCGGGCTTCCGGAGGGTGAGGGAAGTGATCCGGTGGGATCCCGGCTCGGCAAGGTAGACGCACGCCCCGTCGGCGGAGAAGCAGGCGGTTGCAGGTTCTGCGGCGGGCTCGGCCGCGACGCGGGCGGACTGCCCCACCATGAGTTCGTCCGGGCCGTCCACCACCGGCTGTTCACCCGCGGCCACGGCGACGTGGACCGTCTCGGGCGCTCCGGGCGCCGTCGCCGACGCGACCTCGATGTGGTCGAAACCGGCGTCGAAGGCCCGAGCGGCGAGCGCCGGGGCGGAGAGTGTGGCGTGGTGGAGGACGAGTGCTCTTCCCTGTGTACGCAGGTTCTCGGCGGGTGGGTCGTCGCTCCCGGCAGGGGGGTCGTCGATCCCGGTGGCCGGGACGTACGAGGTGAGCACGGTGAGTTCGCCGGGCGTGCCGTCGAGCAGCGCGAGCAGCCGGTCCAGGGTGTCGGAGGTGGCCCGCTGCATCACCCTGTTCGTGTCGGCCTTCCCGTACACGACGGGGGCGGGCTGCGGGGCCAGGTCGTCTGTGCGCACCTGGAGCATGTTCGGGTCGAAGTCGGTCGTGGGCGGGCCCGCGTCGTCCGCCTCCGTGGTGTCACGGCGGCCGGTGCGGCTGATGCTGTGCCCGGCCGTGAGGGAGGTGTCGGGCAGCCCGATCCGGACGGAGCGGGTTCCGGAGGCGACATGGCCGCGGCGCACGATCTCGACCCGGACGGAGACGTCGCCGGCGGCGCGCGCGAGCAGAGTGCCCGGTCGGTCCGGCCGGAAGGCCGCGTCGCCCGCACCCGGGCGGAGCACCGTCCAGCGGACCTCCGCGTCAGGGAGATGGGAGAGGTCGGGCTCGATACCGAGGTCGAGGCTCTCCCCTTCCCGCACGTCCGGGAGCCACTTCGCCGGGTCCGTGGTGGAGGTGACACGCAGGACCTCGCCGCGCGGTTGGGAGGCGTACACCGTGTGGTCCCGGGTGTGCTCGACCCAGCCGAATCCGGCCGCGTGGGCGAGCGCGGCGAGGTTCTCGGAAGCCAGGGTGTCGTGGGCCAGGAGGACGGCCCGGCCGACGGTGTGCAGGCCGGCGCCGGTGGCGTCGTACGCCTTGAGGACGCGGAGCGTACCGACCGGGGGCGGGCGCTGTGCGGCAAGCCGGACGACCAGGGCGTCCAGGGCACGCACGACGACGAGTTGCATCATGCGGCTGTCCCCGCCTCCGGCGAAGGTGAGCCCCTGCCGGTCGGGGTGACACGTCAGCCAGGCCGGGTCGAAGTCGGGCTCGTCCTGGCCGGCGGTGCCGACGGCGGACGCCTCGGTCGTGCCCTGGTCCCCGTCGGCGGTCAGGGACTGGCTCACCGGGAGCGTCTCCGGGAGCACGCGCAGCGGGTGTCCGGCGCTCACTCCCCGATCGCCGGGTTCCCCCACCTCGAAGGGCGCGGGGTCGTCCGGGGCTGCGGCGATCGACTCCACGGCCGTGTTGACGGCGTCCTGGAGGTTGGCGGGCGTGGGCAGCAGCCAGCGGTGGAAGATCCGGAGCCGGCGACTGTACTGCTCGTCGCTCTCTCCGGTGACCGGTTCGAAGGTGGCACGGACCAGCCGGGACAGCCGGACCTCTTCGAGGAGTCCTCGGTACGGGGCGGCGCAGTTGTCGGAGCCCCGGCGTTCGGTGCCCTGCCCCATGACCAGGGGGGCGGGACTGGTCAGCGCGCCGAGGGCCGTACCGGGGTCCTCGGGGTCGTCACCGTTCCCGGGGTCGTCGAGCGGGCCTCCGGTGACGCGGCGGGCCATTTCCGTTCCGTCCACGTAGAGCAGGGCGGTGACGGTTGTCCCCTGCCGGTCGACCACGCCGGCAATGTGGTGGAAGGCGCCGTCGCCGAGGTCCCGGTCGGCGAACAGGTCGACTTCCCGGCTGCCGTCGGAGAGGGAGAGGCGGAGATTGCAGTCGATGCCGCGGAAGGTCCCCACGGCGAGGGCCCAGCCCGCGCTCTCCGGGACGTTGAGCAGGGCGCGTTTGGCAACGAGGGCTCCGGTAGCGGTGACGCGCTCGGGCCGTATCACCGCCTCGACGGTGAAGGGGGCCGTGGCCGGGAGGTCGAAGTGCGGGGAGTGGGGGACGCTGATGCCTCCGGGGCCGGGCCCGAACCCGAAGGCGCGCGAGAAACGCCCGGTGCGGCCGCTGTGCGCGCCGTCGTTGGTCCCCCGGCGGGCGGCTTCCTCGGGTGCGGCGGCGTCGACGACCTCGGCCACCTCGGCCTCGGGGGCGCGGAGGCCGTCCGCTTCGACGGGCGGGGACTCGTCCAGGTGGAAGAGCGCGAGTGTGTGGCTGTCGCGGGTGTGCGGCCGGGGCGGGAAGCGGGGCGCGCCGAGGTCGAGGCCGAGCAGGTCCAGGCTGGCGCCGTGTGCGGTGTGGGTGTTGCGCTGGGCGGTGACGTCCCGGAGCTGCCAGGCGATCTCCTCGTGTTCGGCGCCGATGACCCAGAGGAGCTTGGCCAGGTTCCCGAGGAGCGCGGTGACCGTCCACGTGACGTCGTCGAACGCGCCGGCCGGGTCGTGGGGGCGCAGGCCGACGAGTCGCAGTTCACGGGCGATGTCTCCCGTGGCGCTGGGCAGTGGGATCGGGAGGGCGCTCCCGGTGGACCGGCCCGCCGGGATGGTCACGTCCACGTGTTCCGGCTTCGCCCGGGGGGCCCGTCGGTAGAGGACGCGGACGGTGAGCGGTGCCGTGATGTCCCGGCCGGGTGCGAGGAGGTAGCGGGGCTGCTCGGGGGGACGGCCGTACCGCTGTTCGTAGGCCCCGAAGTCGTAGCCGGGGACGGCGATCGTGCCGTCCACGCGGTCACCGAGCGGGACGTCGAGCCGTTCCATGCCTCGGTCGTACGGAGCGGGCAGGGCCGACCCCATGACGGCGAGGACGTCGTGGGAGAGCGGTCGGCGATGGGGCGCTGTGGTGGTCATCTGGCCACGACCTGGATGTCGACGATGGAGCTGTCCACGGAGAACTGGGCGATCTCGTCGGGGGCGAGGACGAGATTCTCGCCCGCGGACAGCTCCTGGGCTCCGCCGTAGGTGGCGCCGCGGTAGTACGTCTGCCCGAAGGCGGGGGCGAAGCGCCGCAGCCTCAGGTTCTGCACGTCCACGACTCCGGCAGCGGTGCGCGCGCTGAGGATGATGTCGGAGTAGAGCACGCCGCTCCCCAGCCGGAGGCGGTTGACCGAACCCCGTACGGCGTCGAGGATCGCGCCCTTGGCGGCTTGCTCGTTGTGTCCCGCCTCGACGACGAGGGTGGCCCGCATTCCGATGTCGACCTGGTTGGCTGCGACGACATTGGGGAAGACCGAGACCGGCCGCCATTGGTCGACGGTCTCCAGGACCTGGTCGTACACGCCGGGTACGGATTCCTTTTCACTGGTCCAGGGCCAGCCGGGTTCGGATGCGACGACGATGTCGAAGAAGTACGGGGAGCCGGTCTGGCGTGGCCGCGAGAAGGCGCGGCTGCCGTAGCGGAAGGTGCCGTAGGCGCGCCGCGTGGCCTCTACGCCGCCGAGGGGGTCGAAGACCGCAGCATCCCGGACCCCGTTGACGTCGAGGACCTGGGCGAGCAGGGCCTCCTGGGTCCAGACGGTGCGGGGCACGCCGAGCAGCCGGGCGCGGTAGACGCCGTCGGGCTCGCCGAGGTCCCCGCCCTCGAAGTCCGTCTGGACGAAGGGCGTGACCTCGGCGGTTCCCAGGTTGAGGTTGTGCTGGACCCAGGCGGGTTGGAGGCGCAGCTTGCTCTTGGTGGGGATGTTGCCGTCGGGTCCTCGCACGACGGCCTCGGCCTCGACCGAGACTGTGGCGGCGGAGAGAGTGACGGCCCTGGTGGTCCGGAAGGCCAGGGCGGGAGAGAGCTCGGCGGGGGCGGATTCGTCGGGGACGGTTTCGACGACCGTACCCTCCGGCAGCACGTAGGCACGGCCGGGTTCGGGCCGGCCGAGAGTCAGACCGATCGTGCCGTGCGCGCGCAGTTCACGGCGGGGCAGGCCGAGGTCCTTGCCGAGGAGGTCCAGGCTGGGGCCCTGGGCGGTGGTGACGAAACCGGCGTAGTACTGCGATTCCAAGGCGCGCCAGAGCTCGTGGGTGTCGACGGCGGCGGCGTCCATGACCTTCCGCAGTGCGCTGCCGGAGGTCAGGTCGACGTCGTCGCCGAACATGGCTCTGGCGCGGGACTGCTGGTCGGCGATGATCCGGTCGATGCCCTTGACGACGAACCCGTCGTCGGTGACGCCGAAACGTTCCTCGGTAGTCATGGGGTTCCCCTTGCTCGCATGGTCAGGGCGGAACCGGCGATGGTGTCGACCACCGCGTAGACGGTGTACCGGCGTTCCGCGTGCGCGGCGGCCGTGATCCGGTCGCGAGCCGCCTGGTCGAGGGCGGTCCCCGTCTCGAGGAAGCGTGGGTCGTCGTCGAAGAACACCTCCCGCACGTCGGTGACCCGCCGGTCCGAGCTGAGGCAGCGGACGAGTTCCATCGTGACGTGCTCCTTGCGGGTGGGCAGGTCGTCGGCGTAGGCGCCGACGGCGAGGCGGTCGAACCCGAACCGGATGTTGAGCGGGTCGCTGCCCACCTGCGTGGCGACGGACAATTCCAGTGCCTGGCCCAGGGCTTCGGCTCCGGCGACGAGGGCGAGGTCGCGGGAGCCCCGGTCGATGACGAGGTCACCGTCGTCGAGAGCGAGGCTGCGGCCGAGGCTGGGGGCGCCGTCGCGGGCAGCGGCACCTGGGAGGTACGGCTGGAGGTCGGGCAGGTCCGGACCGCCCGCGGTGGTGCGGGTGGGGTTCGTGGGGGCGCCGGCCGCCGCTGCGGGTCCGGCCGTGTGGGGGCCGGCCGGCTGGCCGCCGGCGAGCCCTTCGGCGGCTGCCTCGGCGTCAGGGGGGTGGCGGGGGTCGAGCGGCTCGTTCTCGGGCATCAGAGGGTCTCCAGTACGGACTGGCCGGGGTCGGACACCTTCCAGGCGCCGGGCCCCTGACCGCTCGCGGTGATCCCGGCGGCCGTGGCCAGCAGGACCGGGGCGCCGCCGAGGGTGAGTTTCTTCGAGGAGCCGGCGGGTGTCGCCGGGGCGACGACGCAGGGCTGCGGCCCAGTCGGGGAGCTCGCGGTGCAGGGCGCGATCATGCCCGGTACGGGAGTCGCCGGGGAACCGAAGGTGAGGCCGCCTTCCTTGCCTGCGAGGACGACGCCTTTGCTCTGGACGGTGACCCGGGGGTCGCCGGCCACGAGTTCGAGCTTTCCCTGGTGGGTGCATTCGATGACGGCGCCTTGGACGAGTACGAGAGGCATTACGTGATCGCCACCTTTCCCTCCGCGACGGTGAGCGTCACTCCCCCGGAGGTGAGCGCTACGCCCTTCGCTCCGCCGACGACGGTGACGCTGCCGTCGGCGGAGATCTTGACGGTGCTCCCGGAGGGGTGACTCAGCACGAGGCCCTGGTCGTCGATCCTCATGCTGCTCCCGGACTTGTGCGTGAGCTGGAGCGTTTGATCGTCGATCTTGAGGCTGGTACCTGACTTGTGGGTGAGCAGGAAGACTTCGGCGTCCCCTTCGGTGGGCCGCTCTCCGACCTGTGTACAGGCGTCCTTGCCGACCGCTATCTGGAGCCCGACCGCCTCCACGACCCGGCGGCCGTCCGCGGTGATGAGGTCGTTGACGCCCTTGCCCGTGGGCTCCGGCAGCGGCCCGATGGTCAGGTCCGTGGGCAGGCAGAGCCACCAGTCGCCCTCCTTGGCCTTGGGGCGGTCCATCTTGCGCTGGTTGGACCAGACGAAGCCGGTGACGACGGAGTCCTCGGGGTTGTCCCGGACCTGGTTGAGCAGGGCGCGCATGCCCTTGTACACCGGGACGGAGAGGCCCACCCTGTGCCAGGCGAAGGGTGAGGCGATCGGCTTGTCGTGCCGGAACGCCTCGCCTTCGGTGATCTCCAGGTCGACGCTCGGTGAGGCGACCGCCTCGTTCGGACGCTGACCGCTCTCCAGGTCGGCCACCCGCTCGTCGGACTTGGCCTTGTCGATCCGGGCTACGTCGACGGAGGGGGTGAGCGTCGCGGCCTGCTGGATCTTGCCGGAGATCAGGTCGGCCACGGAACGGGCCGTCGCCTTGCGGGCGAGCTCGCTGAGCCGCCTGTTGCCGCCGTCGTGGGCGAAGGCCACGGCCCGTCCGGTGCAGGTGTATCCGTTGCGCGGGGAGAAGGTGTGGGTCAGCTGGAGGATGCGGAAGCCGGTGAACGGGTTCTCGTACCCCTGGACACCCGCCGCGACGAGCTGGCCGGCCCGGAGGGCCGGCAGGCCGAGCACGGTGAAGTCGAAGGCCTTCACCTTCGCCGGGTTCTCCTCGTCGGTGATGAGGTTTTGTTTGCCGACCGGGCCCAGGTCCACGGGCTGGAACTCGGCGAGCCGGACCGGGGTCATGCTCTTGAGCAGCACCATGGAGTCCTCCCCGCCGATGGCGGAGGCCACGGCCGTCAGGTCGGGGATCGTGCGGATCAGGCCCTCGGGCGGGGCGGTGACTCCCTTGCCGAACTGCACCACCCCGTCCTGGACGAGTACTTCGGCACCGAACGACGCGGCGAGCTCCGACAGCAGGGCGAAGGCATTGACGGCCTGCTTCGATATCTCCCGCTCGCCCATGTCGGGGTCGGGCCGGCCTACGACGTCCACGCCGGCAAGTCCGGCGATGTGCTTCACGGCGCTCGCGGGGTTGGCGCACTTCATCGAGACCTTCGCCACCGGCGGCTTGACGCCGGGATCCACCCGGGCCAGGAGCCGGTACGCGGCCTCCTCGTAGCCGGCGAGGCGCATGCCCAGCGGCGGGTACCTGGTCGCCGACTTGATGGCTTCGACCCTGCCGGAGAGGACCACCTGCCGGCCTGCGGGGTCGTCCAGGTATCCGAGGTGGATGTCGACGTCGATGCCGCCGTCCGGGCCGGTCTTGTCCCCGAGCGCGGAGGCCAGCTGTTTGTGCACGTCGATCGGCAGGTCGGCGAAGGTGATGTCGAAGCTCGCCGGCTGGCCGATCTCGTACCTGACCACGATCTCGGCGTCCGCGAGGACCTTGCCGCTGCGGACCTCGTTCGAGATCGTCATGCGCAGGATCGGAAAGTCGATCTTGTACCAGAGGATCACGCCCATCGCCGCGCCACCCCGATCACGATCCGGGAGCCGTAGTGGCCGCTTCCGTTGAGGTTTCCCCGTGCCACCGTCGCCTCGACCAGTCTGATGGCCAGCGGGCCCGCCTCGTGGACGAGGTCCGGCTCGGCGACGAGCTTGCGGAGGAACAGGACGCGCGGGCCGTCGGGGCCGGGGCCGGCCACTCTGAGCACCAGGTGGCCGGGCGGTTCACTCCGCGGCGCCGGATCGACCGGCTGGGGCGTACGGCCCCAGGCCGTGAGGTCGTACAGGGTCTCGGGCGGGTCGTCCTCGCCGCCCTCGAAGTTGGCGTACAGGGCGAAGTCGTAGGCGGTGTCGCCCACGGGGCACCGGAAGACCTGGGGAAGGCCGTCGTCGGGCTCGATCGGCAGTCGGAAGAAGAGCGGCACGTCGTTCACAGCCCACCTCCCAGCTGACGGTCCGGCGGGATCATCTCGCTCACCACCGGGATCGCGGTGGATCCCGCGGCCAGGGCCAGGTCCAGGGCTTCCCCGAGAATGGCGGTCAGGCTGGACCGGGGAACCTGTTCGAGGTTGATGCTGACGTCGAGGGCGTCCCGCTTCTGGTTGGACTGGGTGAAGCGCAGGCTGGTGATCTGCATGTCGAGGCTGATCGTCATCCCGCAGACCACTGGCAGGCCGGCGACCTTCATCAGCGGTGCCGTGGACCCCGCCAGCGCGCGCGAGGTGAGTGCCATCGCCTCCAGACCCTTCTTCGTCAGCAGCCGGGTACGGCCGACGAGCACGGCTTCGACGCCGATGCTCCTGGTCGTCGGCGAGACCAGCTGGGCCAGTCGGCTGCCCGCGATCCTGGCCACCTGGTAACCCTCGTTGAGGGTCAGACTGGTGACCGTGAAGAGCGGCACCGCGCCGATCAGGACGGGAACATTCACACCGGCTGGCATGATCGGCGCCTACCTTCCCTGGTCATCTTCGCGCTCCTTGTCCGGATCGGGCTGGGGCAGACGCTTCAGCGCCTGTTTCGGAGCCTCTTCCGCGAACTCCCCGAGAGCCTCCCCGGGGCCCTGGCCCGGGGGTGTGCCCTGGCCGGCGGGTGCGCTCGGGGTTCCTTGCGCGGGCTGCTTCGCCGAGGGCGCGGCCTCGGTGGGGGCCGGTTGCTCCGGTGCCGCCGGTGCCTTCTTCTTTTTCTTCTTCCGTGTGCCGGGCGGGCGGGTCGCCTTCTCGATGGCCTCTCGCCGTTCCTCCTCGCTCAGCCAGTCCAGGTGGGGGCTGTACTCCTCGAACCAATCGGCGTAGTTCTGCTTCTTCGCCTTTCTGGGTTTGGTGCTCGTGGCCCCCTTCGGCGCCTTGGTGTCCTTCGGCGCTTTGGTTCCCTTCGGCGCCTTCGCTCCCTTCGTTCCGCTGACCGGCCCGGGGTCCTTCCATCCGTTGATGAGGTCCTTCTTGATCTCGGTCATCTCGCGGATCACCCCCTCCTTCCCACCCTCCTTGCGGGCCTCCACCAGTCGCCTCGTCACCTCCTTGTAGTAGTTGTCGGTGTGCAGTGTCTGGTGGCGTGTCAGGGCCTGGGGAATGATGTCGGGGTCCCCAGAGGTACGCGGCAGGTAGATGCCGTTCAGCGGATCGTCGCGGGGGTCGACGCCGGCCCATTCGAGAATCTCCCGTGCGGGCCCTGCCCGACGGTCGGTCCAGGCCACGATGTGGTGTGCATCGTGCCCGTAGGGCTGGTGCTGACCGATCGCCGCCATGTTCTCCGCGAGGGCCCGCGAGGCCTCCTCGGCCTCGCTCAGCTTCGACCGCAGCTCGTCCCGGACACCGAGCGCCTCCGGCGGTACCTCATCGGGTTCGTGGTGCAGCGTCCTGGCCTCCTTGCTCGCCTTCGTCTCCGCTTCCGCGATGTCCGCGGCGATCTGTCCCTCCTTCGACGCCAGGTCCTTGAGCTTGTCCTCGAACCGCTCCAGGTGCTCCATCGCCTTCGCGGGGTCGGTCCGGTTGATGCGCTTGATCTGTTCGAGCGCCGCCTCCATGGCCTTCGGGTCCTTGACCTTGCC
The DNA here is from genome assembly GCF_040630635.1 of Streptomyces sp. NPDC005761. NCBI lineage: Bacteria > Bacillati > Actinomycetota > Actinomycetes > Kitasatosporales > Streptomycetaceae > Streptomyces > Streptomyces sp. NPDC005761. The sequence continues at coordinate 45,999 of NZ_JBEXXX010000033.1, forward strand.
CTTCGGGAAGCGTTCGCGCAGTTCCTTGATCCGGTCCAGCACAGGGGCGCGATCGGCGGCCGATACCTTGACGCGGGGCGGGCGCGGCACCTTGACGCGCGGCGGGCGCGGCGGCGCGACCTTTTGCCATGCCCTCTTGCCGCCACGGCGAAGCTTGTCGAGGAACTCGCTGAACTTCACCGCGTTGTCGCTGGTGATCTCCTTCGTCCGGATCTTCTCCAGGCGCACGAGCATGGCGTCGAATTCCTCCGCCTTGCCGCCGGCGCGGGTGTGCATCTCCTGGACGATGCCGATCCCGTACTGCCCGACGGCCTCCATGCGCCGGGGCTCGGCGGCCAGCGTCGCCAGCAGGTCCGCCTTCACCTCGCCCTTGGCTCCGATCCGGCCGGGGCCGATCTGCTCCAGCATGTGGGCGAACCGGCCTCCCTCACCCTCCTTGAGCGCCACGGCCACCTTGCCGACCTCGGCGATCTCGAAGCCGTCCTTCCCGATCAGCCGGCCGAAGACCTGGGCCAGCTCCGGCGTGAGACCACCTGACTTCAGGCCAAGGACATGCAGGACCTCGGCCTTCCGCTGGAGGTCGGTGACGACCGGGCCGAGTCGCGGATGCTTCACCAGCGAGGCCAGCGTGCTCCCCTTGGGCACCTCGACCTCGCTCAGCACCGCGCCGAGGCGGGCGCCGTCCTCCTCGGGCAGCAGGCGCAGCAGGTCGGCCACCTCGTGCTCGTCCTTGAGTCCCCTCAGAACGGTGCTGCTGCCGTGCAGGGCCGAAGCCAGCCGGGTGAACCGTGCGGCGAACAGCTCGGCGTCGGTGGCTCGCAACAACTTGAGGAAGCGCAGGACCGCGGCGATCCTCTCGATCTTGACCAGTGACTCGACGACTGCCTTGATCTCCGTGATCCACGTGAGTGCCTCGATGATCACGGCCCATTTGATCCTGGCCATGGCTCTCGGGCCGACCCCGAGGAGTGCGGCGCCGCGCAGCCCGTTGCTGAGCGCGTCGCCGATGTGGTGGACGAGGTCCCGCAGCTCCGCCTGCGCCTTCTTGTCGCCGTAGCGCGCCCTGTGACAGATGTACTGGAGGCGGCCGAGCTGGTAGAGGCCGGAGAGGACCTTTTCCGGCTGAGTGAGCATCATCTTGATCGAGTCGAGCGTCGAGAGTACGAAGCCCGTCACCGCTCTGGCGCTCTCCTCGAAGTCGATCAGGAGTTTGAGGTCGGGGACGGCGGTCTCCTCCTCCTCGACAGTCCGCTTCAGCGTCGCGTCCCGGTCCGTCCCCAGGTTGAACGCCTCGGTCACCAGTCGGAGGAACTCCCCCATGGCCAAGGGCTTGTGATCACCGAACTTCTTGCCGACCTCGATCAGCAGCGACCACAGGTCGTTCCCCATGTCCGCGAAGAGCTGTTCGTACAGACCATGCTGGATCAACTGGTCGCGTACGGTGAGCAGTTCGGCCATGCTGTCCAGCGACTTCATGATCTCGACGATCGCGTGCCGCTGCTCCTCGAACGTCCAGGCCTTGACCAGGACCCGCAGGTACTTCTCCTTGGTCTTCTCGTCCACCAGGGCGAAGGCCTTCGCGTCCATCTCGCCCAGTTGCGTCGCCGCCTTCTCGAGGCTGTCGTCGTTGCCCGCGAGGGCGGCGTCGACCAGGGGGTCGAGTTCCCGGAAAGCCAGAGCCCTCAACTGCGCGCGGTCCAACAAGTACTCGGGCTGCGTCCTGCTCAGCCTGACCCAACGCTTTCCGGCCTCCTTCGACCCGTAGAGCCAGCCACGCTCCTTCGTCCAGAGCAGCTGCACCGCATAGCGGTGTCCGTCGAGGGTGGTGATCACGGGCAGCACGGTGGACCCCTTGAAGGTGCTGATCTTCTGGCCCTCGTACTCCCAGTGCGACAGTTCACGGCCCATGACCTCGTCGGTCACGGTCGGCGCGGTGGCGACGGCCCAGTGCCGGCTGTCCTTCGTGCCGATCGGGCCCTCCAGCACGGCGAATGAACGGGCGCCGAAGATGTGGTCCCCGATCTGCACCGCGTGGACGAGGCTGCGTGAACGGGCGTGGCGGGTCGCCTCGCCCAGCATGACGAGCTGGGTGGCGCCGATGACCATCACGGCCCGTCCGTCGACCGGGCTCGGTCCCTCGACGACCTCGTCGCGGGTGTCGGTGACCACGTCGTCGGCCGCTGCGGGATCCCCGGTCCGTGCGTCCGCCGCCGCTTCCTGTTGGGGCTGCGTGCGGGGGGCGAGGCCTGTCCGTGTCTCCTCCACCACGGTCACGCCGGCATCCGCCTCCGGGTCGTACCCGGGTGACACGGATTCGGTCTCCGCGCCCGTCTCACCGGCGCCGGAGCCGGGTGCGGGCGAGGCGGGAGACGCTGCCCGCGAAACGGTGGCGGGGGCGTCCCCGCCGGTGCCGGCGAGCTGCGCCGTGTCGGCGCCGTCCTGGGTGCTCCCGCTCCGCTCCTGCGCCCGGGCGGGTTGCGTGGCACCGTCGTTCGCCTCGTCCGCTCCGGCTCTGGGCCCGGTCTCCTCCTCACCGAGTTCGTGCTCGTGGTCGCGCCCTTCCGCCTGCTCCGCGACCTCGTCCTCGTCGTCCCCGCTGTCCTCGTCGTCCCCGTCGTCCTCGTCGTCCTCGTCGTCCTCGTACGCCTCACCGTGCTCACCCGGGCCGGTGGTTGCCCCCTTGGCATCCTGCGCTCCCTCGCCGTCGGGGGTGGCCACCGCGAGGGTCAGCGCGCTGTGTCGGCCGGCGCCGGGCGCGGCCGTGGCCCCGCCCTCCGCCTTGGCCTCGCCCACCGCCGGACTCTCGCCCTCCGTCGTGGCTTCGCCCGGCGAGGGCGCTGCGGCGGCGCCCGTGAGTTCCCAGGACGTCGCCTCGGGCAGCACGCCCGGAGTCGCCTGGTCCGCCGGCGGAGCGGGGCCGGCGAGCCGTCCCTCACGGTCGTCCTCGTCCATCGCGTCGGCGACCGCGCGGAGCAACAGCACTTCCAGCAGGGCTTCGTACGGGAACCGCTGCCGGTCTCCGCTGAAGGACACCGACTCCGGCAGGTGGACCCGCCGGTACGCCGTGCCCCGCCCCGCCGCTGTTACGGCGGTGGGCGGCGCGGTCCCGGTCGCCTTCACGGCCACGTCCTCGGGTGCTCGGCCACCTGTGCCGGAAGTACGTCGGGGTGACCGGCCGCCGCGAGGCGTGCCCGAGCGAGCCGCAGCCGTAGGACGAGGGCTTCCTGGACCACCTCGCCGAGGTGTTCCAGGGCGGCGGGCGAGGGGGTGCCGGTGATCCTCACGGTGATCGGGAAGTGGCAGGTGATCGTCGGCATGGGAACTCTCCGGATCGGGGGTCAGCTCAGGGCGTCGTGCAGGGCCTCCCAGATTTCCGCCACGAGGTCCTGACGGGTCTCCTCGGCGATGTCCCCGGCCAGGACGACTTCGATCGGGAAGTAGAAGTGGAGGTCCGCCCCCGGGCCGGAGACCACGACGGGTTCCGGACCCGGGGCTTCGGGCGGCGCGCCCGGAGATTCGCTCTCCTGGTGCAGCATCGGCTTCTCCGTGTTCCGTTCAGGCGCTGGTGGGAGTGACGGCCAGGCAGACGCAGTTGAAGGTGGTCGTCGGCACGCCGTCGATCACGATCGTGCTGGCGGCGGACGTGATGTAGCAGTCGTTGAAAGCGATCTGCTGGAACGTCCAGTCGCTCCCCGAGGCCTCCTGCACACCGATGTTGAAGGTCTCGTGCGCCAGTGCCATCTGGGTGAGCTTGGCCACTGCGGGGCCGATGGCCTTCACGGCCATGGAGAAGGTGAAGGCCTTGGGCTGGACGATGTGAGCAACGTTGTCGGCCTCCAGCGAGTGCAGGGGCTGCACAGGACTGTTGAACGTGGGGTTGAACGAGTCGATCGGGGTGATCACCGTCGTGCCGATCATCACCGTCAAACGGGTGTCCCACTTGACCTCGGTCATGACACGGCTCCTTAACCCTTGAGAGACAGCTTGACGGTGATCTGGTGGATCACGCCCGCGTAGACCACGGAGACCTCCATGTCGAGGCTCCGGCTGCTCCGCGTGTTGCTGATGAGCTTCACCTCGTCGGCGGTCAGCGTGGCGCGGTCCCGCTCCAGCAGCACCAGCAGGGGGATCTGGATGTCGTAGCTCTCGATGACTCCCTTGGACACCAGGGGGGAGAGCACGGTCTGGACGAGCGTGACGACCGTGCGCAGGCCCGGCCGGTCGATGCGGAGATCTCCGATGGCCTCGATCAGTGAGGCCTTGATGCGGAATCCGACGTCGTCGAGCGTCCGCACGATGTCGATGTACTTCTTGTTGTGACTCGGGCTGGCGGTGAGTCCCTCGCCCATGTACAGGCCGCCTCCGGGAAGAAGAGGCGGGCTCGTCACCCAGTTGATCGACTTGGCGACCAGGGTGTCGATGTCGCCGACGGAGAAGAACTCGGTCATGTCGATCGAGAGGGGCTTGAGCAGCAGGGAGACGTGCGGCTCGTAGCCCGCGATCGCTCCGGCGACCGCCGCGGCCACGTCGTCCTTTGCGGACCTGTGAGCGATCAGGACCATTCGGTCGGTGTGGATCGCGCCTTTGTTGAGGTCCTTCATCTTCGCTGCGGTCAGAGTCGGATCGAGCATCGCGACGCCGATGCGTTCCTTGCCGTCGCCTCCGGTGTTGGAGACGGTGTCGACGTGTTTCGCGAGGAGTTCGACGGGATGGTCGGTGGCGGGCTGCTCGCCCAGCGGGCTGTTGGCGAGCACCACGATCTGTACCGCGAGCTCCTTGGCCACCTTCAGCCCCTTCTCCCAGTCGGGACTGCCGTACGCCACCTGGACACCCCATATCCGGGTCGGAGGCGGAGTCTGCCGGAAGGCGATGGAGATGGCGGCGGCGAGGTCGCTGAGACCGTGCGCGACGACGTCCTCCCCGGCCGCGTGTTCGACCGCCATCCCTGTTTCGAGCGTCCAGGTGAAGGCGCCGTTGTCGCTCGCCGCCGTGGACTTGACGGTGCAGTCTTCGGCAGTCGCGCCTTCGCCGACCGTCACGACCGTGCCCGCCGGGAAGTTCGCGCGTGTGGAGAGGGTGGTGGCCGCGGCGGCCGTCTTCTCCGTCAGCTTCGTGACCCCCTTCGGGTAGGCATCCACGGCGTCGGACGGATAGGCGAAGGGAAGGGCATCGCTCGATCCGGTGCTTCCGATCGCCCCCTTACCGATGACCACGATGTCCCCGTAGGCCCTGGTGGCGGGTGCGAAGAGTTCACTGCTCGCTTTGACAGTGACGTAGTTGAACGGCATCAGCTGCTCCTCACTGTGATCACGACCGGTCGTCGCGGGCCGGCCGCCGCCGGCTCCCAGGGGGAGCCGTCTCGAAGGCGGCTACGAATCCCCGGGTCGCCAACAGCTCACCGATCTGTTGCTCGGTCGCCTGTGACTCAGGGTCGTCGGGCGGGCCGGCGGGGAAGACCGCCAGCCACGCACTGGAGGCGAGGAGGGCGCCGCCGTCGTGGGCCTCGGGCCGCGGGCTCGCCGCGTCGACCGCCCGTCTGGCCTGTACGAGCCGACGCAGCGCGTCGACGAGGTCGAGGCGGTCGAAGAAGAGCGCCGACACCCGCAGCGGGAGGCTGCGAGCCGGCGCGCTCGGGTCGAATGGGGGTGTTTTCGTGTACTCCAGGCTGTAAGCCCGCTCGAACGCGTCCCGTCGGGCCCCGGGTCCGTCGGCGGCCCCCCAGGCCTCCGCCTCGACGGACGCGAGGACCCCACCGCCGGCTGCCGTCCTGGCCGCGACCAGCGTCTCCAGCGACATGTCGATCCACTGGACGGCGGGCGTGGCCGGTATCTCGACGGTGGCCCTGGCCTGCTCCGTCATGGGGATCGTCTTGTCCCACGCCCCGTGCACGGCGACCGAGGCGCGGACGGCGGTCTGGAACTCCTTGTGGAGGACCTCCACCGATTCCACGGTCCTGATGTCGAGGAAGGTCGGGTCGTAGACGGAGGCCAGCAGCGCCCGCACGCGCCGGTGTTCCGGATCGTTGGCGGGCACGAGGAGCACGTTCACGTTGTCCGGCAACAGGTACCGGAGCGTGAGCTCGTCTCTGAAGCCGTCGGTCGCCGCCATCTGTCTGTCACCTTCCTCACGTGCGCGATGCGGGTGATGGCGGTGCTATCCGGTATTGGCTTCGGGGAGGCAGTAGGCGCACCCGTTGTACCTGCGGGCGAGGGCGTCCTCGAGGGTGAAGTAGGGGACTTTGCTCGCTGGGCCGAGCTGGTTCCAGAAGGGGCAGGAGGTGATGTGGACCTCGTGGGTCCGAGGGTTGCCGAAGAAGAGGTCCTCGGATTCCTTCACCGCGGTGATCTCGATCGTGATGCGTCCGGCGACCTGGTTGTCCTGGACCTGGGTGGCTACGAAGTCGTAGTTCCTGAGGTGCACGGCGTCGTGGGAGAAGTCGATGGTGAGGTCGGCGAGCACCTCGGCGTTGGCAGCGAGGGGGAAGCCGTCGACGACCGCCGTGGTGCCGCCTCCCATTTCGAGGGTGGAGCGGATGTCTCCCGGCTCCGTCACCCGCAGGTCGTTGAGGGACGCGGCGTTCACGAGGCTGCTGAGGGTCCTGATGGAGATGCGCGTGTCCTCGGGCATCGCGGTCGCGTCGAGCTCCCAGGAGTCGGTGGTGGCCGTGGGTCCGCCCCGGAGCCTGATGGTCATCTTGGACTGGCCTCCGGGAACGGACTTCCGGGGGTACACGTTGCGCTGCCCCACGTTGTTGTCGTACTTGACGAGGATGTGGTGGGACACCGACTTGTGGAGCGTGAGGAGGGTGTCGGTGACGGCCGGGTCGGACGCGCCGCTCACGACCGCGATCAGGCATTCGTGATCGGCGATGGTGGGGGTCCAGGGGAACGGTCCGACACGCACCGATCCGCCGGGCGGGATCACTTCGTGGATCGTTTCCCTGCTGATCGACTTGAAGTGGTCGGGCCAGACCATGCCGGTTCCCGGGTCGCAGCGCCAGGTCTCCACCTTGAAGCCGTCGGCCCCGGCCTGCACGGTGCCCCGGTTGTGCACGCGTACGTAGAGATAGTTCGGCTGTTTCTCGATGGGTTCCTGGTGGCCCGCCTCGGGGTCGTCGCCGGCACTGAGGTCCTTGTTCCGCACCCAGATGTCCGGGGAGGTCCAGTAGGGGTCGTTGCCGGGAAGGATGCCGGTGTCGGCCGGGCTGTCGGCGATGAAGAGGTCGACGGGCCGCCGGGCCCACAGCCCCTGCCGGATGAAGGCCTCGTCCATCACCTTGCTGTGGACACCGCCGGTGAGAGCGGTGTCCGCGGCGATGCAGCGCTCGGCCAGCCGGACGGCGTTCTGCTTGCTGTCCGCGGTGTCCGCCGGTACGAGCGGCAGCATCTCCAGCAGCGTCGTGATCATCTGGTCGGCGGCCGTCTCCCGCATGCCTGCGTCGCTGTTCGCCCCGCCGATCCCGAGATAGCACTGCCAAAGGGCGGTGGCCAGCATGGACGTCCTCACGTCGGCGGCGTAGCCGTCGAACCCGGCGTCGTCGAAGCGCTGGGACAGGTCGAGCCGTCGCACCGAGTTCGGCACGTCCTTCGCGTTGTGGTCGAAGGGGAACGTCTCGGTGCGGCGATGGCCCTTGGGGTTGAAGCGGTCGCGGTAGATGCCGGCCATGGCGTCGCAGACGCTGTGCTCGTACTCGAGGCTGCCGGTGAGGCCCGTGCGGAGCCACTGCACGACTCCGTGCGTGTACTCGTGCACGATGACCCCGAGGTCGGCGCCTCCCGGGACGCCCGTCATGTCGAAGCGAATCCGCGGGGGCGTGGTCGATCCGATCCATTCGCTCAGCCCTGCGCCCACGGTTGCCTGGGGGTCGGCCTCGACCATGGTCATCCTGTCATTGAGGGTCTTGTTTCCCCGGTCGCGGAGGTAGCGGGCGAAGGTGTCGATCCAGAAGTAGACGTTGGCGCTCAGGAAGGTCTTGTCGTCGGGGTAGTTGGTGAAGACGAAGGTCGCTGTCGCCGGCTCCGGCTGGGGGAAGGCGGGCGCATCCCAGTCGAGGCACCGGCACCAGTCGCCGGCGAGATGGAACTTCCCGTCGGGGCCGGCCGGTGCGACTTCCGCCTGGGCGTCGTGCAGGAGCCCGACCAGGTCCGCGTTCTTCGTCGTGCTGTCGAAGGTGGTGTCCGACTCGGTGACCGGGTCGGGCTGGAAGACCTTGAGCGTCGAGGCGACGTATCTGCCGGCGTTCTCGGTCCAGAGCGGTTCGCCGGTAACGGCGTCCACGACGACGCGGAAGTGCTCGAAGGGACCGGTGGTCTCGACGATGAGGTCGTGGACGAGGTGCAGCCTGCCGTCCGGGCGCCGCCTCCCTTGCTCCAGGAGTGCAAGGGTGGCGGTGGGGCGGTCGGCGTCCGGCAGCGCGGGCCTCGACGTGTCCCGCAGGTAGACGAGTTCGTCGCGAACGATCGCGGCGGAATCGTAGCCCTCTCGGAAGAGATCCAGCGCGGCCTTCCCGGCGACCTCGGACCCGCGGTCCTCCCACGCGTCCGGTGCCTCGGAGACGTCGATCTCCATCGTGTTGACGACCTGCATGACGGCTGCCCGTCCGGTGTCGGCGGCCACCCGGACCTCGGCACCCCGGACGGGAAGATCCTGGTGGAACTGCTGGTAGACCACGTTGAGCGTGGCCCCGCCCTCATCAGCCGCGACCTCACGCATCTCCGTGCGACCGGTGCCGAGGTCCTCCGAACGCTCGTGTACGAAGGTACTGACGGCTCTGCGGGCGGTCGGCGCCCGGGAAAGTGTGGCTCCCGGGTCGACATAGGAGCGCAGGACGCCGTCGGCATCCCGGTACTCCCCCACTCCGGGGACCAGCCGCAGGGGTACAGCGGCCCCGGGGCCGGGTCGGAGACTCTCGCGTCCCTCATTGCTGCCCATAATGTGCTCCTCCGCACACACGGATCATTGTCCCCGAAGTCGCCCCCCATGCGCGCCGATTCCCAGGACGTGGCCCCTCTCGAGCTTGATCACGCAAGGAGGAACTCCCCCGGTCCCGCGAGGGCGGCGCCGTCGAATCGCAGCGCATACCTCCCGTGACAGGGCCCCCGGAGCCGGTCACCGCGGCGGTGTGACCAGGCTGTTCGGTACGGCATGGGCGCCGCCAGCCGACAGGACCTTCCTCGGTGAAGAGAACATCGACGATCATGGATGCGCCACAGATGTCGTTCACAACCGCGGTCCCGAGCACTCGCACGATCACCCGCGTCCAGCCGTCAGCCGCCTCCGCCGGAACGTTCTTCTGGTTCCTCGTCAGTCCCTGGACGAAGCGGACGACCGCTGGAAGGGAGAGGTGGTTTACCGATCCGCACAACCTGGTCGCTGTCGGCGGCCGCCGCGTACGTCTCTAACGTGCTGGAGGTCTGCAGGCCGCCCATGGCTCCTGCTCCCATAGCGGGCGCATGGCTCCTACTCCCATAGCGGGCGGCTACTTTCTCCCTCTGACCAGCTTAGACACATCCACGCCCGTCGACCACGCGACGAGAACGCGCGACGCCCGGTCGATTCAACGGGTGCTGCGAGTGGCGGAGTTGGGGCTGGCACCATCCGCCTCATCCGTACTCTTGGAGGCCCTGTTCTCGTACAGCTACCGCCAGGTGGCGTGTAGTACCGAGTAACACCCATAGCCCTCGTCCCCCGCCCGGGTCGCCTCGTTGAGCTGAACAAGAGACGGCGAAGGGTGGGGTGGATGCGGCAGGACCGGGAGCCGGAAGACCTCATCGAGCTATGGACGCTGGGCGTTGTCGCCGCTGTTCTGGACGCATGCGAATCCGTACGGCCGGTTCGCTTGGGACGTGAACAGGCGCCTGGACCTGGAGAGCTTGTGGCTGCGGTGACAGTGCCTGGCCACGTAGTCCGCAGAGTGAGGCCTCAGCCGCACGGTGACCCAAGCTACTGCCGGGTGGTCGTAGAGCCTGGGAGGATGCGCCGGATGCCCGCCGGTAGGCAGCGGCCGATGCCCGGATAGTCGAGGGTGTGGATCAGCTCGGAATTGTGGCGCCTGCGCCCAGCTGTCGTTCGATCTCCGCGGCCGGGAACGGCGTCTGCTTGCTCTCGGTGAGCAGACGGCGGAAGAAGGAGTCCATGACGACTGCAGGGCGTGCGTGCCGGTCGATGATGGCGGTGATCTCAGGCGGGATGTCGCCAGGTCGCCGGCCCGCGATCCAGTCGTGCAGGAAGGCTCTGCGTTCCGTGTCACCGCGAACGCCGTCGAGCAGGTGGTACTGGAGCAGGTGGCTCGCGGTGTAGCAGCGGTCGTATGCGAGGTGGTCCGAGAGAAAGGTGGACTCGTCCGCCGAAAGGTCGAAGCACGAGCTCAGGGCAAGTCCGAAGTCAGCAAAGTAGAGCTGACGTCCATCGGTCAGGATGTTGGCAAAGTGAGCATCGAAGTGGACAAGTCCGCGAGAACTCATGAAGGCAGCTCCGCTCATCAGGGCTTCCTCCACCCAGCGGAGGGGCAAGCTGTCCCCGTCCTCCGGCACGGCGGCTTTGCGCTGGGTGGCCAGCCATTCGGCGAGTGTGTGCGGCACGTGCTCCAGGAAGACCACCAGGCTGCACGAGGACTGGCCGATGGCCTCCAGCCGGTCACGAACGGCGGGTGATCCCTCCCAGTGCGCGACGGCCCCCTCCAGGCCCCCGAACTCGTCGGTGAATCCTTCGGGAGGGGAGTCAGACAGAACTCGCCAGTGGTACATCGCCCCACCGAGCTGCCCCCCAATCAATCCGCTGACCAGGACATAGACCGAAAGCCGGCTGGAGACCGGCCCGCAGGCCAGTGGGGATTCGGCATGCCGTCATCGCTCATGTGCGCCCGCCGCCAGATCCCGTTCCAGCCGGATGGGATCTCCGGCACGAACCGGTGCCGCTTCCCGCACGGACATGGCGCCAGCACCCACGCGCACCCGCGGCACAGCTCCACCCAGCCGTGCCCGGTCGATCTCAGCACCCGCGCTCCTTCATCCCCGCAGGCCGGGCAACCGGGCAGCTCGGCACCGTCGAGAATCGCGTTCTGCCGCCGGACGTAGTCGGCCAGCCGCAGCGACGGGTGGCTGAACGGGTCTTGGTGCCAGGCGCGGTCCGAGCCGTCCCACCTGCCGCGCAGCCACCAGGGTCGCGGGTTCGGTACAGCCCGCCGCCCGGCCCACTTCTCCGCCCTGCGTTGCGCGGCGTACTCCTCTGCCCGCGCAAGCCACAGCACCCGCGCCTCATGCAGTTCCTCCACCGCCCGCACCAGCGCGTCCGGGTCCGCCTCCAGCCGTCGTGGAACCGCGGCGCTGACCGTGAGGTGGTGGTACGTCGCCCGGAAGCCGTATGGCGCAAAGAGGGTGAGGCAGGTCCTCAGCGCGCTGTGCCGGCGGCGGAGGGGGAGGCGGGAGTCGTGCACGTGCGCTCGGTGGGTCAGGAAACTGGTCATCCGGTGCGCGCCAGGTCCAGCGCCCGTGCCAGAGCGGCTGTGGTGGCAGCGGCAGGCACAGGCAGGTCGCGTTCAGCCCAGGTCCCCGCGAGGCTGAGGAAGTCCCGCACATCCTGCTGGGCTCCAGCGATGAGCCTGCGTACGGGGTCCGCCGACAGTTCGATCACCGGGCTGCGGAATGTGACCGCCGGGTCGGCCGGACACGGCCCGTGCGCATGTGACTCGTGCTCGCCAACCGGCCTGAGCGCGAAGTCGTCGGCAGAGGAGATCTCCAGAACGGGTTGCATCACGATCACACGTGGATGATGCCGGACCCGATGCTGCACCGCCACGGGCTTTCAGCTGATGCATCAGGCTCGGAGGATCTGCTACCTGGGCAGTTGCGCGGTGCGCTCCGGGCGGGCGACGCCCTTTCCTCAGCCGGGAGTTCCTCTCGGAGGAAGGCGCCGCCCTACCGAGATGCGGACTTGTGACGGACACCGGCCGGGAGACCATTGCCAACCCGCAGAAGCAGGCGCACCAGCGAGCGCAGCCTCTGGGCGGCCTTGCCGGTCAGTGCCCAGTTGCCGGGCCCGGCTGCGCGTGGTCCGGACGCCCGCTCCCACAGGTACCGGCCGCACCAGCCGGGCAGGCGAAGGAATCCGTGTCACGCGAGCGGACAGAGCCGGTCAGAGGAACGCCGTTGGACCGTAGCGCCTCGCGTACGTCCAGGATCAGGGAGAACACCTCGTGGTTGCGGTCCTCGCCCTGCTCCTCCCACGCCCGCTGTTCCGCTTCGACCGCCATGCGGTCCTGAGCGAACACGCGCTCGGTAAATCGCCTGATGAGTGGCGAGGCCAGACCGAGTACGGCCGGAACACGGGGCTTTTTGATCATGAGCAGGCCATAGACGTGGCAGGTGCGCTGATCGGCGCCCTTGGGTACGTAGGCGGCCCAGAGGCTGAAGACTGCGTCATCGGCGCCCTCCGGGACCAGATCAAGGGTCTGGTACGGATACTCGGTGCGGATGGTCATCACGTCCCGGGATCCGCCGGCGATGCCCTCGGCCGCCAGCAGGCTGGCGCCGGCGTTTCGCTTACCCCCGGTGTGGGTGAACAGATATCTGGCCTCCACCGACCGGGCACTGCTCCGGTGTCCAAGGAGCTCAGGACGGAGTCGGCCGACGACACCCTGATGCAGGAACTGATGGTTCATGTCCAGCAGGTTCTCGTGCATGAACGAATAGTGGCAGCGAACGGTCCGTGAGTACGTCAGCGTCTTGTAGGCAGGTGAGCCGTGAGCCGGCAACTCCGGCAGCGCCGTGGCACCCGCCCTCTCGGGATCCCCGGGAAAGATGAACACAAAGCCGTACGCCTCACGCACGGGATAGCTACGTACACCTCGTGGAGGCCTACGGTCCTCCTTGGACAGATACGGAATCTGCGAGATGCGACCGTCACCGCGGTAGGCCCACGCGTGATACCGGCAACGGAGTACCTCGCCCTCCACAACGCCCATGCTCAACGGAATCTGCCGATGCGCACACCGGTCCTCGAGCGCGTGGACGGCGCCACTCCTCCCGCGGTAGAGCGCGAGGCGCTCACCGGCGAATTCGGCTGCGACCACCCTTCCGGCGCGCACCTTCTTGGCCACAGCCACGGGGTACCAGTAGTTCGGATCCACGCCGACACGTCGCAGGTCTGCCACACCGGAGCAATCCTGGTTCGTCGCTGTCCGATCGGCCCGCAGCCCGTCCGAGTCGGTCTCCGTCATTCTTCTCCCTCACAGATGAGTCCCTTCCTCATCCTGGCTGCCTTCGCCCGGTCCGCCCTTTCAAGCGCGTCCGGACAAGTGATGGGGAGGCCGCGACTCGCACAAGCAAGCCCGAGCGCTTGAGTCTGCGCGTCAGCGCGATCGCCTCGTCCAGGGCAGCTCCGCAGGTCCCGGCGACCATGGAGGCCGGGACCTGGCTTCAAGGGAGCGCGAGGGGTGGGTGCTGCTGGTGTCGGTCGTGGCGGGGGTCTTCCTGAACGGTGCGGAGAGCCCTTGGGGAGGTTCCGAGTGATTGATCGTCGGGTTCGGCCCGATCGGGAGTCCCTCTTTTTCTCGTTGGTATCGGCGAGCAGTCGCCAGGCCGTCGGTGTCGAGGCCACCGAGCCGAACAGCCCCGCCTCGTCCCGCAATACGGCCAGATCCGCAATGGCCTCGCCGCCGTCGGCGAGCATCACCGCCAGGTCGGTGGCGATCCGGCCCGAATCATGACCGGTCCCGAGCGGCCGAAGCGGCCTGAGCGCGGTGGAGTACCGGCGGTCAGCCCGGTGGCATCAGCGAGATCAGCCAGCAGCCGTGCACCGGCACACCCGACCACCCGACCACCCCCGAACCATCGGCGGAAATGACGAGCTTGGGACGAGAACCGATGCCTGCACGTAGAAGGTGCCCTCCGCCTGGACCGACAGAACCCCTCAGCACATCGTCCCAGGTCAGGAAGTCACTTTCGCGTTTCCGCCCTGACAGCCGCCGTACCGAGACGAAACGGCGGGGCTAAGGGCTGCGGCCCACCGCACGTGGCGACTTCCAGGGCGGCGCCGGACTGCCGGTGGAACCGGAGGCTGAGTCCCGATGAACCCGGGTCTATGAATGCGGGAGGACGAAGTTGAAGCCTTGCGCGCTGTGGGAACCACCGCTCGGACAGACGCCGTCGGTCGGATACCCCCAGTAATACATCGCGAAGCACTTCTGGCAGAAACGCCAATTGTTCTGCGCGGTCGAACTCGCGGACACGTCGTGCGGGAGGACGAAATTGAAGCCCTGCGCGCTGTGGGAACCACCGCTCGGACAGACGCCGTCGGTCGGATACCCCCAGTAGAACATCGCGAAGCACTTCTGGCAGAAACGCCAATTGTTCTGGGTCGCCTGCGCCCCGGCGGGCTTGGCGGCGGCTGGGGTCGCGAACGTACCAGCGGCAACCGTCCCTCCGACCAGGCTGACCGTCACGCCGAGCGTTCTGCCCAGAAAATCGCGTCTGCCCGGTAACTCGATTTCATCCCGCTGAAGCGAATCTCCAGATATTCCCGGCAACTCCATTTGTGATCCTCCCTGATTCATCAGCGACGCACCGGCCACTGATTTATACCTGCTGGACGCTGGACGAGATAGTCTCGTTCAGAGCTTCGCAAGTCAAGGGGCGGCGCCCGGCCGGAGGTCGAAAAATGCGGGGTCGAGGATTCCGCATCGTGGGCCTCCTGTTATCAGGTGCAGCAGGCGCATCAGAACTATCAGGGAATTACGTACTCCGACCCACCTCCCCCCTCGTATTCCTGCGCCGCAGAAGAGATGATCCGGGATCAACAGCGCGCCGAGTCCATTTGCGTGCTCCTTGCTGAGGACCTGGGCATCACGTGCGCCGCGATCCGGCCCGCGTCGTGGCCTGTGTGGCTCGGACCGAGCCCAATGCGGTGGAGAAGTGCCAGTCACCCCGGTGGCACCGGCAGGATCAGCCGACAGTCGCGCCGCGGCGTGATCAACCACCATCGTGCCGGCGGCGGGGGCATGGAGTTCGGGACATGAACCCATGCCCTGCCCGCAGAAACCGGCCCCACACGAAGTGAAACGCCGAGGCTGGTCGGCCAGACATATCCCATCAACTGATCAACCCGTCGAGACATGCTCTAACGCTGCACACGCCCGCTGGTTCTGGCCGGGCCTGGCACTACTTCATACCAATCAGCGTCCGATCAGGAATCTGTCGTCTGGCTGAATCCTGTGCACTGCTGGGATCGTGGACCCCGCACGCCCTCGTACGGGCGCCGCGATGACTTGCCTGACTTCTCCGGGAGAGGCGGGGCATGCGACCGTCCCGGCCTTCCCACAGGAGGGTCGCTGCACGGCATAAAGGCAAGCACCATCTGTCCGCCGCGCGGTGTTCTAGCTGGTATGCGGCACCAGGCTAGCCCTTGCCACGATTTCCCCGGTCGATGGTGCCAAAATCGTCCCAGGCATCTCCGTGGTCTCTAAAGTCGTCGCGACCCAGGCCGCTCCCCTCTGCCTTCATGGTTTCTGAACGCAGAGCCTTGCAGAGCGGCGCGGAGCGTTTGCTTGCCTCCCCTGGGCGCGGAGGCAAGACAGCATGAAGTGTGTCAGAGGTATTGTCCCAGAACCGCAAGATCGTTCCCTCTGGGAGATCCAACTTCGAGGGGAATTCGCTCAGAATGTTTTCGGCATCGTTGACAAGACGCCACCGGATCCCATCGTTCCCCATCGCCAAATCTGCCAGTTTGAAGATTACAACGTGGCGATCACGCACTCGGTCGTTTTCGCGCTGGCCTGAGCGCCAAGGTCCACCTGACCAGCGGTAGCCACGCACGACCTACTGCGCCAGTGGTGCCGGAGTCTCGTATTCCAGGACCAGCGGCACGAAAACAAGGCTCGGCTTCATCCAACCGGCGAAGCTGCCGCGACAGACGCTCTGCGGCCACATCGCGCGCATACACCTCGCCCGCGCTGTCGGCCGACGACTTCAGCACGGCCGCCAGCTCGCCCCGTACAGCGACCAGTTGGTCATCGAGCAGCCCGTACATGGCGGACACATGGGCCTGCTCCACCTCGACCTGCCTGGCGACACCCTCATTGAACTGCGACAACTGCAGCCTTCCTCTCGACTCGACGCTCCACTATGCAGTCAAATTTCCATGAAGGTAAGGCTTGACGTACTTGTCCGAGTCGGCCGCCGGGCGCATTTCGCCGTTGCACCTCGTGTCGGTGACACAGCAGGTCTCGCTCCCCGAGCAGGCTGTGCTGCTTTCCGGGGTTTTCCTGTTGATCCACATCCATAGCGGGTAGATGGGGCGGCATGGCTGAAGTGGTAGAGGCTGGGCTATGGGGGTTGGTGGCGGGTTCCGCGTTGCTGCTCGGTGCCGCGCTGGGGTACGGCCTGCGGGTGCCACGCAAGGTGATCGCGACCGTGATGGCATTCGGGGCAGGGGTGCTGATCTCGGCGGTGTCCTTCGAACTGGTCGGGGAGGCGTACGAGCAGGCGGGACTTGCTCCCGCTGCCGTCGGAACCCTCATAGGCGCACTGGCCTACACCGGGGGCAACGCGTGGCTGGCCGGCCGGGGTGCCCGGCACCGCAAGCGCTCCGGTCACGAGCGGGGAAAGGCGCAGCCCTCCGAGGTGGAGCAGGGGGGGTCCGGAATGGCACTCGCGCTCGGCGCCCTGCTCGACGGGGTACCGGAGTCTGCGGTGATCGGCGTCGGCCTGCTTGACGGCGGTGCGGTCAGTCTGGTGACGGTGGCTGCGGTGTTCATCAGCAACGTGCCCGAAGGGCTGTCCAGTTCGGCGGGGATGAAGAAGGCGGGCCGCACCAAGGGATACGTCTTCGGTGTCTGGGCAGCCATTGCCGCAGCCAGCACGATCTCGGCCGTCCTCGGTTACACGGTGGTCGGATCCTTCTCTCCGTCCGTGATCGCCGCGGTGACCGCAGTGGCGGCGGGAGCGATTCTCGCCATGATCGCCGACACGATGATTCCAGAAGCGTTCGAGGATGCTCACCTGGCCATCGGACTGATCACGGTGTGCGGCTTCCTGGTCTCCTTCTCTCTCTCCCACACGTGAGACTTTTGGGGTGCGCAGCGCACGAACCGTGCCGTCACACCGTCCGTGCCAGGCGGGCCCCTGGGCGAGGCCTACCCGTACATCGCGCTCGGCAATGCCTCGGCGCCCCCGGCATCGCGAGGCTGCCGTAAAGGCCCTCCGCATCGCCGACGACCCGCAGTCGGCGCCGCCGCCAGGGCCTCCCGCCCCACGCCTCAGCCACCTGGGATCACCAGGCCCGATTCGTACGCCACCACCACGGCCTGTGCCCTGCTGCTCAGGTCCAGTTTGGTCATCGTGCGGTTGAGGTGCGTCTTGACGGTGGCCTCGCTGATGTAGAGACGCTCGGCGATCTCCGGGTTGGACAGGCCGCCTGCGACCAGTTTCAGGACCTCCAATTCGCGGGATGTCAACGCGTCCAGATCGGGAGGCTGTTCACACGCGGTCTGTCGGGCGTACGCCTCCACCAGCCGGCGGGTCACACTGGGCGCGAACAGTGCGTCGCCGCCGGCGATCGCCGCCACGGCGGCAAGCAGCCGTTCCGGTCCGGAGTCCTTGAGGAGGAACCCGCTGGCCCCGGCGCGCAGCGCCCCGTACACGTACTCGTCGAGGTCGAACGTGGTCAGCATCAGGATCCGGGGCGGGGGGTCGTCGGCCCGGGCGAGTATGCGTTCGGTGGCCTCGATGCCGTTCATGTTGGGCATGCGGACGTCCATGAGGATCACCTCGGGGGCGGTCCGGGCGGCCAGGTACACGCCCTCCGCGCCGTCGCCGGCCTCACCGACCACCTCTATGCCGGGTGCGGCCCGCAGCAGCCCCACCAGGCCGGCCCGGATGAGGAACTGGTCGTCCACGACGAGCACTGTGGTCATGTGGTGGCGTCGTCCCCCTGCTGTGCGGCCCGCGCGGACGTCGGCAGGATCAACCGCACAGCGAAGCCGCCTCGGTCCTGCGGGCCGATGCTGATCTGCCCGCCGTAGAGCTTCGCCCGCTCCCGCATGCCAAGCAAGCCGTGTCCGCCGACGGTTCGTACTCTGTCTGGAATCACCCCCTCTCCGTCGTCCGTGACCGAAACCGTCACCTGGTGAGGTTCGTACCTCAGCCGCACCTGCGCACTCGCTCCGGGCGCATGCTTGAGTACGTTGGTGAGTGCTTCCTGCGCCACCCGGTAGGCGCACAGCTCCAGGCCGGGGGCGAGAGAGCGTTCCGTGCCCTCGACCGTCAGGGTGACCTGGGTACCGCCGGCGCGGACGCGTTCGGTCATCTCGCTGAGGCGGGCCAGGCTCGGCATCGGGCCGGCGGGGGCGCCGTTGTCGGAGGCGCGCAGCAGCATGAGCATGCGGCGCAACTCTTCCAGGGCCTCCTTGCCCGTGGCTTCTATCGTGTCGAGCGCGGTACGCGTGGTCCGGCGATCGGTGTCGAAGACGAACCGGGCGAGACCGGTCTGCACGGAGATCACGGACATGTGGTGAGCGACCACGTCGTGCAGTTCACGGGCGATCCGGCCGCGTTCCTCGGCCACCTCACGCTGGGCCCGCTCGGCCTGTTCCCGGTGCAGTTGTCGCGCCAGCTCGGTCGAGCGTCGGGCAAGAACGCCGAACCGCCACAGGATCGCCGGGTAGACCACGGCCTGTCCGGCAATGGACGCCCAGGAGGCCGTGTGGTTCACCGCGCCCGCGTAGATCCATACTCCGCCCAACAGTGCGGCGCAGGGGACGGAGACGCGCGGCACTCGTAGCGAGGCGACGGTGTAGACGGCGAGCATGGGGCCGAAGCTGCACACCACGGACCAGTGGCCGGCGGTGATGTACACGAGCCAAATGGCGTGCACGAGGCAGCAGACCACGACCGGGGCCCGGCTACGGAAGATGAGCGGCAGGTGGACCAGGACGACCAGCGCGTAGGCCGTCGCGTCGAGCGGATTCTGCCCCTGGCGCGCGGCTTCCGGCCCCAGCAGCAGGGCCACGCCGGTCAGCGCCGCCACGATCAGCGTGTCGACGGTGAGGGTGCGGATCCGCATCGCAGCAGAGTAAGGCCTGTCACGCCTGATGGGCGTCAACCTTTCGCGGTACCACGGAAGTTGTGGGAACCGGGCAGCTACCGCATCGGACTGGGCAGGATGTGAACCCTGCGTGGGACGCGGGCAGTTCACCAATAACCGTACGTTCTGGGATCACGAAGTCCGGCGTCCCGTCGACCATCGACAGCTGTCGAGGTCTTCAGGGCACCTGCCATGCCTTGAGAGAAGGAGCTGTGCTGTGTCGAGAGCTGTTGTGAAACGTGGCCCGATCCGTTCCCTTGCGAACGTGCTTCTCGCGGCCGTCATGCTGTTCGGTGTCGGCGTCGCGATTGCGCCGGCCGCGCACGCCACCGCCCAGGTGGAATGCTGGACCCCCACCGCCAACGGCGAGGGGCGCGCGACGCTGAAGCGGGGGGTGTACCTCACCGACGGTCCCTACCAGTCCGGGTGCGGCACCTGGGGGTGGGTACCCGCGGGCGGCACGGTCTACCTCCACTGCTGGACGGTCAACTCGTACGGCAACGTGTGGTGGCACGTCCGGTACGCAGAAACCCAGCTGGAGGGCTGGACGTCGGACGCCAACCTTCAGGGCACCTCGGTGGACGAGAACGGCGACGGACAGATCACCTTCTACCAGTGCTGAGCGCCGCACCGGGGGTGCGGCAAGGTGTGGTCCGTCCCCTGCGGCGCCGTCGTGACCGTTCGCACCCGGACCAAGTCCGCCCTGCGACGTGCGGACCGCCGGGTGTGTACATGGGGATCAAGCGGCCGCGTTGACGGTCCGCCCTCCGCTGCCGCAGATGCGGCGGCGGAGGGCCTTTCCCGTCCTCCTGACGGTTGCCGTACGGCTTCGCATGTGGCGCGGCCACGAGGGGTGCCGGCCCGGAACCCGCCCGCCGGCAGGAAGCGTTCGAGTGCCTGCTGGACAGGATCGCCGACCGGTTAGCGCGGGTGGAACCGCGCCGCCGGACAAGGTCACTGATGCGCGCCCTGTCCGCTTGCGGATCCGCCCCGCGAGAACTGCCGGGCCACCCCGGAGTGGCCCTGCTGAAGTCAGCCGGACGGCGACGTCCGTCACAAAACTATCTTGGATATCCTCGTTCTCGTCTCTGCAGGCACCCCTTGGACCACACCATCAGGAGGAACCGGTGTCATACCCGCGACTGCTCACCCCCGAGGAGAAGCTCGCTGACGCGAAGAAGCTGTTGAGCCTCCCGGGTATCGTCGTGATCTGCGGCTCCACCCGCTTCATGACCGAGATGAACGAGGCCGATCTGCGGGAGACCAAAGCCGGAAGGATTGTCGTCAAACCGGGCTGTGATGTGAAGTCACCGCACGAACTCTGGTCCGATCCTGTCGAGGCCGAGGCGCTGAAGGTCCGACTCGACGATCTGCACCGGGCGAAGATCCGGCTCGCCGATGAGGTGCTCGTAGTCGGGGGCTACATCGGAGACAGCACCCGAGCCGAAATCGCCTACGCCCGGTCGCTGGGCAAGCCCGTGCGGTTCACGCACCCAGAGGTCGACCCGGAGGCCTGACCGCCCGCTGCCACCTCGACAACCAGGGCCGGCAGCCCGCCGCCTGACGGCCTCGTCGTAGTCACCGCAGAGGCGAACAGGCCGATGGCGGGTAGGGGCGCACGCGACGGCATCCGACGACGGCATGCGCGAAATGCGCCTAGGCCCACGGCTGGGCCGCCACATGCACCGCTGGAAGCTCGCCGCCCACACCAGTAACAGCGCACCCCTTTCGCCACAGCCTGCCCCGGCACCGTCGTGGCGTACGAAGTCGCCCCGCAGGGGCGACCCCGCACAGAGTGGGCGGGCGGCCCCGCCCGCCCACAGCCACCGGCCGTATCCGGCCCGGCTACAGTGAAGGGTCGTCCAGAGCGACAGTCAGTGCGTCCTCATCGCGCGTGAGGTGCTCGATCGTGACCGAACCCGCCGCCCCGTCGTAGCTCCCGGTCCCTCCGGTAACCGCGAAAACATGTGACCACTGACGTGAGTTGGTCGGCAGCTCGGTCACGGCAGGGAGCGGCCGCTGGAAGGCCGTGGCAGCCGTGATCATCCCGTCGCCAAGGCTCAGGACCAGTGTCGCCATGACGAACGAGCCGTCCGGCCCCACGGTGACGGGCAGGCAGTGCGCATTCTCGGTGCCCACACTGCGGCCCTCGGCGTCGGTCAGGTCGTACCGCACGAAGTACGGGACGCCGACCGTGAGCACGTCCGGAATGTTCGCACCCGTACGCTTGCCCTTCATCGTGATCTGTCGGGCGGCCCGGCCTGCCGCGTGGGCGGCGCCGCCCCCTCCGACAGCCAGTCCCCCGGCAACCGCCGCCGCCGAGGTCAGTTGCAGAATGCTCCTGCGATCCATGTCAGTCATCGCCAGCCTCACGCCCTTGCTCATCGCATGCCCGGGGCGCACTCGCACCCCACAGGTAACGGCGCTCGAGAGCAGAACGGGTCGCATCGAGCCCGCAATTCACCACAACGCACGAACGCGGTGACGCCCACGGACAGAGCCGAACCGAGAAGGGGCCGACCGAACAACATCGCTCTCCGGCCCACTCCCTCCTGTCCGACTGACGCTGGAAGCCCATGCGGCGCCGCGTGCCCGCCGGAGGACCCGGTCCCTAGTGTCATCCGGAACCGGGCAGTTGAAGAGGCCGCTCACGGGGCGGGATGGACGCGTCGACCGTTCCGCATCGGCCCAGGCCGCGCCAGCGGTGAAGGTGGCCGCGGCCGTGGAGCAGCAAGCGCTGCACAGCGTTCCACCCCCACCCGGCGCACACTCAGTCCTACGCCTCGGAGAGCAGCGAATCGTAGGGGGCTGAACGCTGCCGCCCTGACATGAAAGAGAGGAAGTCTCGTACGAATGCGCTTCGGGAGTAGCGACTACCCGCGTCCGCGACGGATCGACCGAAGCCTCTCCTGAACAGGTGGCGGTACTCCTGCGCGTCGATGAACTGGTCCCCGTCCGCGTCCGTGGCATCGAAGAGGACCGTGGCGACCTTGATCAGCGCCGGCCCAGCCAGGGATGGAGCCGCGGCAACGTACTCCTCCTCGCTCACCCGGCCGTCACCGTCGCTGTCCAGGGCCGCCTGGAGTTCCCTCCACCACGCGGCGAACGCGTCGTACAACCGGGTCTCCGCCGGCTCGTCCAGGTCGAGACGGGAGCAGAGCTCCCGGGCCATGGCGGCAAGGTCGGGCCACTCCAGATAGCCATCGCCGGTTTGGTCCAGCACCTCGGAGAAGAAGGCTCGGGCACTGCGCCGGTTCTCGAGGCGATCGGCACCGTCCTGCTGCGGTGGTACCGGTGTGAGCAGCCGGATCAGCGCGCCGGCCCGCTTCATGCGGGAGCGCAGATCGGAAAGGACCTCGGCACTGGGGTTGTCGCCGTCCGGGGACAGCTGGAGCAGGTTGACGAAGTTCTCGGTCTGGATCCAGTTGTCAGGGAGTGCACGTGCCAGTCGGGCGGCCATATACGCCCCCTGCATCAACGTCTGAGCTCCAGGAACCTCCGGCAGCCCCGCCCGACGACGGAGAGCCTCGGGAAGGGAGGCCACGGTGATGGAACCGATCACCGGTCCTGCCACCGCGCGCCCGGTCGCCCAGACCGTGGGCAGGCCTGCGAACAACGGCGGCGCCGGTAGACGGTCGAAGAGCTTGAAGAGGATGATGCGCAACGCCTCGGTGTTCTGCAGCTCCTCCGCGACCACGCGGTCGAAGTACTGCCAGAACTCTGCCAAGGTGGGCGGAAGGTAGCCCGCCCGGCCTTCCAACGCGGCCAGGTAGGCCTGGAACTCGGCGTACAGCCGCTCCATGGTGACCTGGTCCAGGGGCTGCCCGCTCAATCGGCACATGGTGACGGAGCTTTCGAAGAGAGTCGCCACCACCCACGCCCGGACCTCGGGGTCCATCGCGTCATAGGGCTGGTTCCCGGCGTCCGTGCCCTTCAGGCGCGCGTGCAGGCGATTGAGCCGAGCCGCCTCGCGCTGCCGAACGTGCTCATCGGGTCCGAACATGCGCTGCAAGCTCACAAGAGTGTTGCGCAGCCGTCGCCACGGGTGCACCACGAACGAGGAGTTGTCGGTCAGGGCCGCGCCGATCTGTGGATGGGCGGCTTCCAGCACCGTGGCCCTGACGATGGCCAGTGCCCACCGGGGATCGTTGAAGAAGCGGTGGAACTGCGAGTCAGGGCCGAACAGGGATTCGGTGGGCGGTGCGGTGGCCTCCCGTTCGTGACCTGCTGCCTCGGGGACTTCGTACGCTGCCGCGGCGCCGGGTTCGGTGCGCGTGGAGTGGCTGCTGTCCGCGTCGTTCACCTTTGAGGCTCTCCGTTCTCTTGCCGCGTCACGCCGCCGAAGCGGCGGTCGCGGCTTCGGTAGTCGTGCAGGCACTCCAGGAAGTGCGACGCACGGAAATCGGGCCACAGCACCGACGGGAAGATCCATTCGGCGTAGGCCACCTGCCAGAGCATGAAGTTGGAAATGCGCTGTTCCCCGGAGGTACGGATGACGAGGTCCACGTCGGGCGTATCAGGAACAGGCAGATGCGCGGCGAACCGTGCTTGGTCCACGGCGTCGGCGGGCACCCCGGCACGGATGAGGGACCGCGCGGCCGAGACGATGTCCTGGCGCCCACCGTGGTCGAACGCCACGGTCAGTGTCATACCCCGGTTGTTCTCGGTAAGGGTCATCAGGTCGGCGAAGTCCTCGGCCAGCGGGGCGGGGATCCTCGGGTCCTCGGCTCCCAGGAATCGGCAGCGGATGCCGCGTGCGTACAGCAGGGGCGCGTGCTTGCGCACCACGCGCCGCACCAGACGCATGAGAAAGTCGATCTCCTCACCCGGGCGTTGCCAGTTCTCGGTGGAGAAGGCGTAGAGGCTGAGCCACTCGACCCCCGTCGACCGGGCTGCCTCGATGACGTCGATCACCGTCGTCTCCGCCGCCCGGTGCCCTGACGTACGCGGAAGGGAGCGCTGCTGCGCCCACCTGCCGTTCCCGTCCATGACGCACGCGACATGGCGGGGCACGGGGCGCTTCCGCTCACCGGACAGGTAGTGCGGCTGTACCGGAACCGCCGGCCGGTCCGCTCCCTCCGACTGAGCACCGCCCCCGCCCGTCGGCTCCCCGGTCGCATACGCCTGCCGGAACGGCCCTGCTCCACTGCCTGGCATCGAAGCGCCCCCTTCGACTCGCGTCCGCAGGCTCACCGGGGCGGATGACGCCTCCCCGCTGCCCCTCACCTTCAACAGACTGCCGGGGTCCGGGACCCGGCACACCGTCATGACGCCAACTCCACCCGTAGCACGTCAGTCGGAAGGTACGGGCGACGGCAGTGAGCAACAGTCGGACCGCCAGCAATCACCGGTACGCAGCGCCCAGCCGGCCGGCGATGCGGCACGGTCCGTTGTCCGTCGTGGCTCCCAACCGGCGCGGAACGAATTTCCCT
Source organism: Streptomyces sp. NPDC005761 (assembly GCF_040630635.1). NCBI lineage: Bacteria > Bacillati > Actinomycetota > Actinomycetes > Kitasatosporales > Streptomycetaceae > Streptomyces > Streptomyces sp. NPDC005761. The sequence goes on from NZ_JBEXXX010000033.1 coordinate 70,508, forward strand.
TCAGCTGGATCAAGCGAAGCCGGAGGGCGGGACTGGTACACCGCCGTGGGGCTAGCATTTCGTTGCGACGCGCCGGTGGGTCAGCAACGGGCCACACCAGTGACCGCCGGCTCGCGCACGGTGCTGAGGGGGCCATGAATGAGCAGCACAAGCATGGGGTCGAGAACGGGATCCGCGATCAGCCTGGCCAAGGTGGAGGCGACGGCTCCCGGGATGGTCAGCCTGTACAAGAGCGCGGCTGCGAGCTTGCGAGAGCGTGCCCTGGAAGGGGTGCGGGCTGCGGTGTACCTGGTGCTGGACCGCTCGGGTTCGATGCGTCCGTACTACCGGGACGGGTCCGTGCAGCACCTGGCCGAGCGGGTCCTGGGACTGTCCGCACATCTGGACGACGACGGTGTCGTGCCGGTGGTGTTCTTCTCCACCGACGTCGATGGCATCAGTGACGTGAGTCTGGCCCGGTACGAGGGCCGGATCGAGAAGCTGCACCAGAACCTGGGCCATATGGGACGCACGAACTATCACTGGGCGATGGACGAGGTCATCGACCACTACCTTGCATCCGGCAGTAGCGATCCGGCGTTGGTGGTCTTTCAGACGGATGGTGGGCCGACGAGCCGGCTCGCAGCAGAGCGCTACGTCTGCAAGGCGGCGAAGCTCCCGCTGTTCTGGCAGTTCGTCGGGTTCGGCGACCCGGACGCCAACGAGTTCGCCTTCCTCCACAAGCTTGATGATCTTGCGGTGCCCGCAACGCGTGTGGTGGACAACGCCGGGTTCTTCCACGCGGGACGTGACCCAGGTTCCCTCTCCGACACTGTCCTGTACGACCGGCTGCTGAGTGAGTTCCCCAGTTGGTTGGTCGACGCCCGCACCGCCGGCGTTCTGTAGAGGCACCGGGAGCCATCAGGACTGACCATCCGGCGGGGTGCCGACGCCCTACGGTGCCGCGTCCGACGACCGACTACGTGCTGTGTTCCACGGAGGGGCTCCGGCTCGACTTCCATGCGTGCCGTGGGCGCTCACAGCCCGGCATCAGCTGCTTTCGGCTGGAGGAATTCGGTGAGTGCGCAGGCCAGGGCTTCGGGCGCCTGTTCGGCCATGTGGTGTCCGGAGTCGATGCCGTGGCCGCGTACGTCATCAGCCCACCGGCGCCAGATCGCGAGGGGATCCCCGTGGAGCTCCTCCAGGTCATCCTGGAGCGACCAGAGGGCCATGGCCGGGCAGGTAATGCGGGCGCCTGCGGCCCGGTCGGCTTCCTCGTGCTGCCGATCGATGCTCAGACCGGCTCGGTAGTCCTCCAGCATTGCCCGCACCACATCGGGATTGCGGATTGCCTGCTGCCACTCGTCGTAGTTCTCGCGCCCCATGACGTCGGGATCACCCCGGTACCAGCTGTCGGGATCCGCGGTGATCACCCGCTCGGGAACGTCCGGTTGCGCGAAGAAGAACCAGTGCCACCACTGTGTGGCGAATCCGACCGTGATCCTCGACAGATGCTCCGTCAGCGGCAGGCAGTCGAGGAACGCCGCTCCGGAGACGGCCTCCGGGTGATCGAGCACCAGGCGCAGGGCCACAGCACCGCCACGGTCATGCCCGGCGAGGGCGAACCGGGGATGGCCGAGGTGACGCATCACTGCGACCACGTCACGTGCGACCGCCCGCTTGGAGTAGCCCGCGTGATCGGTCGTGAACCGCGGTCCTCGGGAGCGTCCGTATCCGCGCAGGTCCGGGCAGACCACCGTGTGACCGGCCTCCACAAGCAACGGCGCCACCCGGTGCCACGTGGCCGATGTGCGGGGATGACCGTGGAGCAGCACCACCGGGGGGCCCTTGCCGCCGAAGCGGACGAAGATCGACGCCTCGCCGGCCTGAACGCGCACCTCTTCGAAACCCTCGAACATCCAGGTCATCCTCTCCTCGGACGGCGGCACACCCAGCGGCCACGGCAGGATCGGCATTCTTCTGCCCTGGCCGACTGACGCCACGCCGACTCGCAGGAAGCGGCTCCCCTCCAGCCCGTCGGGGCGGCTCCCCGAAATTGCGCCAGAGCCCGGCTCAGGGGCTGGCCGCGCACCGCGAACAGGAACGTCGAGGCTAGAGGGGTGAGCCCACCCGCGACAGAGCGGCACGCTTCCGGGGTCATCAAATGGTCAGGGGCAACGGGTGCGGCCGCAGCGCCCGACAACCCGCCCACCGCGAGCACGACCAGCCCTCGCAGCTGGCAACCTCGGTGGCAAGCCCGACGCTGGAAACGGCGCGGAGTACAGTGCGACGATCTGCGCGAGGTCCGGAGGCTGGTCACGGCTACGCGATCCTCTTCCGGGGGGCCTGTGACTATGGCAAAATCGGCCTCCTTTGCCTGTTCCTACCGGGGGGATCATGCGCCACCTCACCACCGCTTCCACACTCGCGACCGTCTGCTGTCTTGGCCTTGCGGCCTGCACGGGAAGCGAAGACCGGAGTACACCTCAGCCGCGCCCGCGCCCCGCGCTGGAGTTGGGGCAGAGCGCGGATACCGCAGGCGTCGGCGGCCGGGGCGCTGCCCAGATCACCGCAGATACGGTCGTCTACGTCGACAGCACCGGTTTCGGCGCCCCGGAGCACGGCCTCTTCGCCGTCGTCAACTACCAGTCGAGGAATCGCACCAAGTCGCGTGTGACGACAACCGCCGAACAGGGCGGCTGGCGGTGGAAGACCGCGGATGGGCACACCCTCACGGCGAGAAACAGCAAGTCCTCGACGAAGGTCGCTCCCATTGGGTTCAGCGAGGGCGGGGCGGTCCTCACCTCTGAGATGGGCCACCAGGACGTGGCTGTGTTCGACATTGCCGCAGCCGAGAAGGGCGGCACCCTCATCTACGTCGACGGCGACGGCACCGCTTTCCGCTGGAAGATCCCAGCGCGCAACTCCGGTTCTGCGGTTCCCGCGTTGAAGTACGCCCTGAGCTGAGAGCCCCCTGCCGTCCGCCTCGGCGCCGACGACGTACGGATCGCCGCACACCACAACCGGGGACGACGTGACCGAACGCCATCTCGGCATCTTCCGCACCTCGGAACCGAAGCCCAAGGCGTCCTTGCCATGAGGCCGACCAAGTCCGGAAATCTTGCCGAACGGTGCGCCGTGGTGGCGAAGTTCGGCGCCCAGGTCGTCGCCGTCATGGATTCGACTGACGGCTCCACCGCTCGACGGCGCAATGGTCGTGGTTCCGGCTCCTGGCCCACGTCCAGCAGCATTCCGGTGCTGTGGGCCAGGTGGACCGATCACTCGTCAGCGTCTCCCCACGACCGTGTGCGCCCTTCCGTACGCGGCAGGGGCGTTGTCACCGACGAGATATACAGCCATTCCACCCGCCGCGTGGCAGGAACCGAACCCGCTGAACGGGCTGACAAACGAGAACGTGGATCAGCACACTGAGCACATGCGCTATGAGACGAGAGCCGAGAGGGCCAAGCTCAGGACCGTAAAGGCCCTCATCTCACTGACCGTTCTCGTCGCCTCACCAGTACTGCTGGTAGCAGGAGCATTTATCCGCCGCCGCTACCTCCGCCACATTTTCCGCGACGAAGCCCCGCACGTGCTCGACAAGCAGCGCGGCCAGGTCAGCGCCCACTACTTCGTCGTCACCCACCCTCTTCTCGCATGGCTCTGCCGGCCTACGGAGACACTTGCCCGCCTCATCGAACGCCGAGGTCGAAGGACAAGCTGAGAGTCGCCATGCGTTGGCAGCCCGGTAGCCACTCGGCCGGGTTTCGTCGGCTCAGGGAGTCTTCCCATATGGTCGCCCCTGCACCAAGCGGGCTCGGGCTATGCTGACGCCCCTTTCCGACTGTCCAGGAGCAGCGTGCCGCCCTCCTTCGTATACCGGCTTACCAAATACGACCCCGCCGACCGTGACGAATTCGGCCGCTACACGGGCGCTGAGGTAGAGGTGAGCGACCATGGCCCGGTGGAAGCGGCGTACCTGACGGCCATCGCCGCCTTCGCGGAGGAATCAGGGCTGGAGCGGCTGGAGATCCGCGAACCCGAGGTCACCGGTTTCGTCAACTTCGGCCTGGAGCCACCGATCGAAGGACACGGGCTCAGCGGGCTCTTCCCGCCCGATCTCACGGGCTATCACGACGGGGCCGAGGTCCCTCTTCCGGTGGCTCTCGAGCTGGTGCGGGCCATGCTCCGCGACAACGGCGCCTGGTGCCGTCTGGAGGCGGGGAACGCGTTCGCCGTGCGCGTCGGATTCGACCAGTACGTATACGTGGGCAGCGACCGGCCCTGCACGAGCGCCGTGGCCCGCTCGCGGGCACTCGGCCTCTTCCCGGAACCGATCACGGCTTCCCCGTACGATGCGGAGCTCGAGGAAGAACCCGGAGTGACGGAGACCGCCGACGAGGACTTCTGGGAGCGCGTCCGTTGGACGCTCGACTCCCACCGGTCGTTGCTTCTGTCGGAGACCTGCGTCCGCCATGCCTCCCGCTGGCACCGCCTTACACTCGGGAACCTCGAAACGGTGCGTGCCGGTCTCGGCCCCCGCGCCCTGTTGAGCATCTATCCCGACCTCGACCCCGACGTCCGGGCCGTCTACGCCGCCCTGCCCGGGGAAGGGCCGGTGGAGTTCGTCTGGGAAGCCGACGACGGGGCGATCCGCCACGTATCCGTCGACGACAGCGACTACCACGAGCTCATTGCCCTGACAGCAGGCGCGCGGGCGGCCTGCTGTTTGCCCGTGTTCGACGAACGCCCCCTACTGCTGTGTGCTGCGTTGCCCGACAACGACGGTGTTCTGCGCGCCCGGTGGTGAATCCGCAGGCGTCGGCGCTTGCCTGGCCCGTCCCGCGGGATGTGACGTGGCGTCGTTCACGTTCAGCAACAGCACTGATCGACAAGCGCGCGCAGGCCATAGGCCTGGCACTGCACGGACCCCGATCACCGGGGACCGAGCTCAGCCCTCGGCCGCCGCCGCGGCTGAGGGAACCCCGATGCGTTCGATCGCGTACCGGACGGCCATCGTCACACCCCTGTGGCCCGCACGCCGATGACAGCACCACGCCTGTGAGATCTCCCTGGGCGAGCGGGGCTGTCGCAGCAGGAGGATGCGGGGCATCAGCGGGACAGCGCGTGGTGAGGGTGCGTGCCCGCCGGGCGAGCCCGTCGGGCGGGTCAATGGGCAACTCTGAAGTAGGCCGCCGCATCAAGGGAGTTGAGCGCGATCCAGCGCTGCGCGGTCGCTTCGGCGGGCGCCTGGCCGCCGCCCGCCGAAGCGTGGAAGAAGCCCTGCACGTCAAGAGCGATGCGGGGATCGTCGTCGATGCGCCGCGCCATGTCGTAGTAGACGGACAGCTCATGGACGCACCGCAGGGTGGCGGTCGGGCAGGAGCAGTGAACGCTGTCGAGGGCCGGCGCGGGCGGATGGCCCGCGTCGGCTGTCGCGCGGTACAGGTCGTCGGTGAGCATGGGGCGGATGCCGCTCAGCTGACGGGAGATCTCGGCCGTCGCTCCCGGGGACATCGGCGCGACCTCGATCGTGACCACCGAGGTGCCGCGGCCTCGGTGCACGACGGCACGAACGGTCCGGTCGTCGAACGTGATCCGGACCTTCCCATCGCGTGCTGTGCGCCGAGCGCTCGGCAGTTGGGGGTCAGGACGGGTCTGGCGCAACGACTCGGCGAACCGGACCCAGTCCCTGCCCCACTTCGTGTAACCGTAGTCGTGGTCGGCCATGGTCAGTTGACTCGCTTCCGGCGCAGGATCTCGATGAGGCGGTCGTCGTCCAGGCGGGCCAGTTCGGCGACGCCGGCCGTGTCGGCGATGTCCGACAGCGCGGACTTGCGGTGGTGCATGGCCGCTATGTGCTCCTCGACAGTGGTACCGGAGGTCAGGGTGGTGACGGTGACCGTGCGGGTCTGACCGATCCGGTGGACCCGGTCGGACGCCTGGGCCTCCACGGCCGGGTTCCACCACCGGTCGAAGTGGATGACGTCGGCCGCGCGCGTGAGCGTGAGCCCGGTGCCCCCCGCTTTGAGACTGAGAACGAGCACCCTTGGACCGTTGACGGACTGGAACCGGCGGACGATGTCGGCCCGCTGCTCCTGGTTCAGGCCACCGTGGAAGAACGGCGTAACCACCCCGAACTGTTCGGCGAAGTGCCGGACCAGCAGCTCACCGGTCTGCCGGTACTGGGTGAAGACGAGGGTCGGAGAGTCGTTCTCCAAGTTGTTGGCCACGATGTCGGCGCACAGGTCGAGCTTGCCCGACCTTCCCGACAGTTCGCCGAGGTCGTCCGCGATCAGCCCCGGATGGTTGCAGACCTGTTTGAGCGACGTCAGGACCGCGAGCACCTTGGTCTGCCGCTGGGCTCCGCTGCCGAAGCCGTCGTCGATGACTTCGTCCAGCAACCGGTCGTACAGCCTCTCCTGCTCCTCGCTGAGGTCGCAGATGAGATCGGCATGGATCTTGGGTGGGAGTGACCCTGCGACCTGGGACTTCTTCCGCATCAGCACGACCGGCTCGATCGCCCCGCGCAATCGGGCGGAAGCGGCCGGGGAGCCGTCCGCGATCGGCCGCACGAAGCGCCGGCGGAACTGCGTCCGGTTCGCGAACAGGTGTGGTGCGACCAGATTGAGCAGAGCCCACAGCTCGTCGAGGTGATTCTCGACGGGCGTGCCGGTCAGGGCGATCCTCGCGTGGGCCGCGATGGTGCGCGCGGCCTTCGACACCTGCGTACGAGGGTTCTTCAGAACCTGCGCCTCGTCGAAGACCGCGGTGCTCCACTGGATCCCTGCCAGGGCCGGGCTGTGCATGCGCAGCGTGGGATACCCGGTGAGTACCACCGTGCCGCCGTCCACCTCGGGCAGCGGTCCACCGCGCCAGATCGTGGTCCGGAGGCCGGGTGCGAACCGAGCGATCTCGTGCGCCCAGTTCCCCACCAACGACGTTGGGCAGACCACCAGTTGCGGTCCCCTATCGGCGCGTCCGGCGACACAGCCGATGGTCTGCAGGGTCTTGCCGAGTCCCATCTCGTCGGCCAGCACCGCCCCGCCATGGGTTTCGATGGTCTCGCGCAGCCAGCTCACCCCGCGCACCTGGTAGGGCCGGAGCCTGGCTGTGAGCGCCGTGAGCATCTCGGCCCCCACCGAGGTGGTGCGGCGGAAGACGCTGCCCGCGTGCTCTTCCGTCGTCACGGCGACACCCGTGGCGTCGGGGACCGCGTGCGCGGCGATCGGCAGAGCCGACTCGCCGCCCGCGATCCACGACCGCCAGGCCTTCACCGACCGGCCGGGCGACTCCAGGGGCACGGCTACGAGCCGGTCAGGCTCGATCAGCACGCAGTCGACGTCGGACACCTTGAGCCTGCCGAGGTCCGGCGTCGGTACGACCAAGGGAACGGTCTCGACCTCGCCGACCGGCGGGGCCGCCCCCACGGCGCCGTCGGCCCAGGTCCACAGGGCGAACATGTGCCGGTCGGGCAGGTAAGTGGCCTGACTCTCCGACCGCGTCCCAGGGCGTTTCTGATGGGTTCCCATGGCGTCAGCGGGTGCCCGCGTCGTTGCCCTCGCGGACGGGTCGGGTATCGGCCCCGACCCGGGGGGCCGCATCGTCCGCGGTCAAGCAGTCTTCCTGCGCAGGCTCCGGCTCGCCCTCCTCGGCCAAGGGCTTGGGGACCGGGCGCAGGGCCAGCAGCAGTACGGCCGCGCCGACGAGCGCGATGAGCATGATCCAGACCGCGCCGACGTGCAGGGCGTGGACAAATGCGTCATCGGCAGCGTGCCCGAGCGTGGGGAGGTGGGACGTGCCGGCGACGTGCCGGGCCTGTTCGGCGGAGACCCGCGCCTGGTCCCGCACCGGTCCGGGGACACCGTGCAGCGAGGGTTCGATCGCGCGTCGGTACACGATCGACATGATCGTGCCGCCGACGGCGATCCCGAACACGCTGCCGGTCTGGCGCACGGTGTTGGTGACGGCCGATCCGGCGCCGGCGCGTTCCAAGGGCAGGGTGCTGATCAGCGCCGCGGTCACCGGGCCGAGCACCATGCCGATGGACAGGCCCTGGATCAGCAGCAGAGTCTCGATGCCGACCAGAGGAGTACTCAGCCCGAAGAGCCCGTACGCGCCCATGGTCAGCGCCGCTACGGTGAGGGCCGGCACAGCGACGAGCCGCAGCGACCAGCGACGCACCAGGCGCGCGCCCATGGGTGCCCCCAGGATCGCGCCGAGCGCGGTCGGGAGCCCGGCCAGGCCCGCCTCGATCGGCGAGTAGCCGCGGGCGCCCTGCAGGTAGAACGCGCTGTAGAAGGTGACGGCGGAAATGGCGAACAGCAGCAGTCCGAGGGCTACGTTGCCGCCACCGAACGCGCGCTGGGCGAGGAGGCGTGGATCGAAGCTCGGCATCTTGCTGCGCAGTTCGACGCGAACGAACACGGCGAGCAGGAACAGTCCGACGACGATCGGAGCCCAGACGTCCGTACGGCTCCAGTCCGCTACCTGCCCCGTGCGGATCAGTCCGTAGGCGAGTGCCGCGAGGCCGCTGATCGACAGCAGCATTCCGGCCGGGTCCAACGGTCGCACGACGGGGCTTCGGAAGTTCGGGACAAGCAGGACGATGCCGATCAGCGCGAGGACCACGACGGGGACGTTGACCAGGAAGACCGAGCCCCACCAGAAGTGGTCGAGCAGCACGCCGGCGAGCACCGGGCCTACGGCCATGCCGACGCCGGCGGAGGTCGAGGAGATGGCGATCGCGGTCGACCGCGCCGGGCCGGTGAATGTCCACATGAGGATGGCCAGGTTGCCGGGCAGGATCAGCGCGCTGCCCACCCCCATCGCGGTCCGGGCGGCGATCAACTGCCCCGCGTCGCCCGCGAACGCCGCCCACATCGAGGACGCGGCGAAGACCACCAGGCCTGCTGCGAGCACGGTCCGGTGACCGAAGCGATCGCCCAGCGCGCCGGCGGTGAACATCAAGGTGGCGAAGGCCAGCGTGTACGCGCCGGTGGCCCACTGCAGCTCGGCCGGGCTGGCGTTCAGCCCACGGACCGGGTCAGCGAGGGTCTCCAGGGTGATACTCAGAACGGTGTTGTCCAGCCAGATGAGCAGGGAACACACCATGAGAACGGCAAGAATCAACTGCTGCCTGGACTTCGGCAAAGTGGATGCAGTCATAAACACCTTCGGACGCGGTCGGGAAAACCTGACGAGCGGACCGTAATCGACCGTCAGGCACGTGTCAATTCTCCGGAGACCGACAACGGAAGGAATTCTTCCGGCATACCCGAGGGCACGCCCCACCAGGTTCTGTCAATTCTTGAAGATGTGACCGGACGGCGATTTAGTACGTACCCAGGGGCACGCCCACACGCACCCTGTCAATTCCTGAACCTGATATTGACCTCCCGCGAATTCCATGCCCCCACCTCGCGTTCCGCCTACGGCCCGCCCGGCCGCCGGGACGGGGAACGCGGCTGGCGCCCCACCGGGAGCGCCTCCCCAAGCACCCGCCCTGGTGGGCACCCTGGGGTCGCCAGGACAGACAGAAGCCTCACACCGCCACCAGGGCGCGGGCGCCCCTTTCCGGCCTGCCGATTCAGCGGGGGAAACATTTTCCCCTCATATCGAGAGAATGAGTGGATCAGAATTCATGCTGGCCAACAGAACAGAATGCAGCGAAAATTTCAGGGGAGGCAAGGGATGACCCTGCAGAGCCACGGATGGAGAGTAGATGACAGCCACGTCCCGGATAGCCGCCCGACATGCTCACCGGATTCACATCGTAAATTCTTCGCCGACGCGGTGAGGCGATATCAGATTCCGTACCGGACCGTTCCGTCCTCGAGAGATTCCATATGCTGCTTGATGACGGCGTACGGAAACGGGATGTCGTAGCCGTTCCGGCCGCCCCCTGCGGCAGGGAGGCTTCTGATCCTGCTCAACGGCCAGGAGCAATGGGTGGCGAAGCCGCCGCATGAGCGTCCCAACCCGTGATCACCAGGCTCGGCAAAGTCTCCTCCGGGTGGTTCCTTCCGAGGATCGCCCCGGTTGCGGGCCCCCTCCCCCGTGCCGGTGGGCCCGGCACCCGGTGAAGTGGGCGGCGCGCTCAAAATACGAAACCGTATGCCGTCAACCAAGTGCCGTCGCGACCAGACCGACGGGCGCCCCCTCTTGACTGCCTTCGGCAACAACGGCTCCCCCATTGGCCACTGTTCAGCCGCGAGATCTTTACGACTCCAACCCGTGAACCCGGATCAGTCACAGCCCCAAAACCCCTATCGGCACAGGCTGCGGGTTGCCCCGTGATCCCCGAGCTGCGTCGGGCGTATTTGGCCGTCGCCCGGCCGCTCGTCCATCCGGCGAGTGTGAGGGTGCGCAGGCGGGTGATGCAGAGCATGGCGCTGTGGACGCCGTCGCCCCTGAGGCTGCAGTGGCGGAGGATGTTCCAGGTCCTGACGGGGCGAGGGTGTGCTCGACGCGGGGACGGACCTGCTCGTGGTCTCGTCCGTCCCTTGCGTCGGCGGTCTGGCATGCCGAGTCCGGTGCCGGGACAGCCGCCGTCGGCGCGATCGTCACGGTCCGGCCGGGCGGCCTGGCGCGCCGGATCCTCCCACGCCTTGCAGTAGTTGCGCGTCCCGGCAAGCGGTCGGCCCACCACGACGATCAGGTGGGTGCCGGAGTCGATGACAACCTGGTGGGTGGTCGAGTACCGGCAATTCCTGGACTGCTCCGCCACCGCGTGGTCCCGGGTTGGACCAGGGTGCGGTCCACAATGAGCACAGTGTCCTTGGCGAACCGCCCACGGGGTTCGAGCGCGAGCATCAGCCCTGCGCAGGCGCGGTTCCAAGGTGACGCTTGCGGTTTCGGCGGACCGGGTTCGCAACCGGCGCAACCGTGGCGCCTCGGCGGCCGACCACCGAAGTTCGACAAGACCGACAACAAGCAGCGCCACGCGGTCGAATGCGGCATCGACCGGCTCAAGCGCCACCGCGCTGTCGCCATCAGATACGACAACGTGCCATCCGCCTACGAAGCGACTGTGCTGCTGGCAGTGCTCAAGGAGTGGCTGTCACCGAACACCGCAGTCGCTCCATCAGCGCTCGGGCTCAGGCACCGGGACACCTTCGGCGAACAGACGCCGAAGGTGTCCGGCCAGTAGCCCGGGGGCGAGGGACGGAGCAACGGGCAGCCAGCTGGTCGTGGTCTCGAGCAAGGGGTCGCCAGCCGCATCAAGGGGGGCGTAGCCCCAGCCGCGACGTGTGCCCCTGGTCCCCCAAAACACAACGATTCCGTTCACCCACGGCCCCCGGGCAAGCGCAGAAGCACCCTTCGGCCAGTAGAAGGCCGTCCCGCGGGCCTCATCCCATCGCTCTGCAGGAGGCAGACCTGCGGCCTCGAGAGCCTGAGCCGAGGCCGAGCAATATTGCCGAATCTCGGCATAGCCCGCCCCCGCCTCAGCCGATGCGCCATCCCGACTGGTCACGGCCCTCCTTCGCCTCGAACCGCCTGCCGCTCCCACGCCTGTGGTGTGGAACGACGCCGCACCCACCCCTCGAGTGCAGCTCACTCCTCGTCCTACAGACGTGACTCAGCCTCCGGCCGCTCGGTCCGCGCCAGGGAGCAAGCCCCTACATGAACACAATTCCGGGCTCAGAAGAGAAGTACGCTCGTCCGAACACTGGAGGTTTTTATGGCCAAGGGCTACTGGGTCAGTGCCTACCGCACCATTTTCGACCCCGAGAAGCTAGCCGCCTACAACAAGCTGGCCGGTCCTGCCGTCCAGGCCGGGGGCGGGCGGGTGCTCGCCCGCGGGGGTCGGGTCGTCGCCCACGACGCCGGAATCGCCGAGCGCACCGTCCTGATCGAGTTCGACACCTTTGAACAGGCGGTCGCGGCGCACGAGAGCGCGGCCTACCAGGAGGCGCTGGTCGCCCTTTCCGACGGCGTCGAGCGCGACTTCCGCATCATCGAAGGCGTCGACTGACCGGTCCACTCACGTGCGGGGCGGCTTGGCCGTCCCGCCGGCCTCGTCGGCAGAACTCACGCTCGCCCGAAGCGAAACGCATGTCCACCAGCACGGGCGAAGGCCCGGTCGACTCGCAGCGGACGGCGAGCTCGTCGGGCCTGGTCGCAGCGCCTCTCGCCTGGTTCAGAAGGCCGATCGGGCGTTCGGCTTTGTGCCTGTGCTTGTACGTTGCGGTCGCAGCCCGGTCCCCGGGC
>NZ_JBEXXX010000034.1:0-82270 GCF_040630635.1 Streptomyces sp. NPDC005761
GTATCGGGGCGACCCTCCGCCTTGCGATCGCACGCACCAGACGCCGCCGGACCCGCCCTCCGGGCGGACGGCGCTACTTTCGAAACACGCCCTAGCGCCTCTCCCCGGTGCCCTGTTCCTTCTGGTCCGACCACATGCGATGTGTGACATAGTGGGAGATTCGAAAAAAGGACGAGGCCGGCAACAGGACGGCTCCGGCCGGGCAGGGGGTGGCGGATGCCCGTCGAATGGCAACCCGTACGGCAGTCGAGAACGCATGAGCTGGTGCTCCGGAGTATCGAGGAGCAGGTCTTCGCCGGGAAGCTCAGGGCCGGCGACCGGCTGCCGCCCGAGCGCGAGCTGGCCCCGGTCTTCGGGGTGAGCCGCTCCGCCCTGCGGGAGGCGCTCCGGGTGCTGGAGACCATCGGCGTGCTGGTCGCGCAGCCCGGCCGGGGCCCCGATTCGGGGGCCCGCATCGTGCGTAACCCGGACGACGCTCTCGGGCGGCTGCTGCGCCTGCATTTCGCCCTGGGCAGCTACAGCCTGCACGACGTGATGGAGGCACGGGTCGCCCTGGAGCGTTCCAGCTTCGCCGCCGCCGCGACGCACGCGGCCGGGGAGGACCTGGACGAGGCGGGCGCGGTGGTCGACCGGATGTCGCAGCGGGGCATCCTGCCGGAGGAGTTCAACGAGCTCGACACCCAGTTCCACGTCAAGGTGGCCAGCAGTTCGGGCAACGCGCTGACCTCCACGCTCACCGCTGCGGTGCGGGAGTCCGTACGGCCCCTCATCCTGCGGGCCCTCGAAGAGGTGGACGACTGGCCGGACACCCGGGCCCGGCTCAACAGTCAGCATGCCGAGATGCTGAGGCTCGTGCGCATCGGCAGAGGTGACGAGGCGGCCGACCTGGCCGAACTGCACATCCGCGGCTTCCACGGAACCCTGGTCGACGAGGACCGGACCGGTGGTGACGGCGAGGGCGGCGGTCCCGCGTAGCGGCAGCGGCAGCGTGGCAACGGCGAGGGGCCGGTGCGCGGATCGGGGGAAACCCGGGTCCCGCGCCGGCCCCTCGCCGTTGTGGTTGTCGGAGCGGCCGCGGCGGCGGCGGGTGATCCGCTCGCCGCGCCGGTGAGTGTGGCGAGCGGAAAGGTCTCCCGGGATCGGACCGAGGCTAGTATGGTCGGACCATAACTGATCGAGGAGGCCCCATGCGTATCGGACTCTTCGCCACCTGCCTGGGAGACACGCTCTTCCCGGAGGCGGTGAGATCCACGGCGCTGCTGCTGGCCCGCCTGGGGCACGACGTCGTGTTCCCGCCGGGGCAGACCTGCTGCGGCCAGATGCACGTCAACACCGGCTATCAGCGTGAACCCGTCCCGCTGGTACGCAACTTCGCCGAGCAGTTCGGTGACGCCTCCATCGACGCCGTCGTCATGCCGTCGGGCTCCTGCGCCGGCTCGGTCCGCCACCAGCACGAGATCATCGCCGAACGCTACGGCGACGCGGCGCTGCGCTCGGGCGTCGCCACGGTGAAAGCCAAGACGTACGAGCTGTCGGAGTTCCTCGTCGACGTGCTGGATGCCACGGACGTCGGCGCGTACTTCCCGCACCGCGTCACCTACCACCCCACCTGCCACTCCCTGCGCATGCTCCGGGTCGGCGACAAGCCGCTGCGGCTGCTGCGGGCCGTCGACTCCATCGACCTGGTCGAGCTGCCGGAGGCCGAAGCCTGCTGCGGATTCGGCGGCACCTTCGCGCTGAGGAACGCCGACACGTCGACCGCCATGCTCCAGGACAAGATGCGCAACATCGCCGGCACCGACGCCGCCGTGTGCACCGCCGGCGACTCGTCCTGCCTGATGCACATCGGCGGCGGGCTCTCCCGGATCAGGTCCGGCACCCGCACCCTGCACCTGGCCCAGATCCTCTCCTCCACCCGCACCGCGCCGCACGTCCTGACGGAGGCCGCCCGATGAGCAGCACCTTTCTCGGCATGCCCGCGCCCCCGCCCCGCTCTCCGTACGGAACAGGCAATCTGCGCGGCGACCGGAAGTTCCCCGCAGCCGCGCACGACGACCTCGGCAACGAACAACTGCGCCGCAACCTCGGCCGGGCCACCCGTACGATCCGCGCCAAACGCCTCCACGTCACCGGCGAACTGCCCGACTGGGAGGAACTGCGCGACGCCGGATCGGCCATCAAGACCGACACCATGAACCGGCTCCCCGAACTCCTGGAGGAGCTGGAGCGCAAGGTCACCGAACGCGGCGGCACCGTGCACTGGGCGCGGGACGGCGGTGAGGCCAACGAGATCGTCGCGCGGCTGATCCAGGAGACGGGCAGCGAGGAGGTCATCAAGGTCAAGTCGATGGCCACCCAGGAGATCGGCCTCAACGAGCACCTCGAATCGATCGGCATCACCCCGTACGAGACGGACCTCGCCGAGCTCATCGTGCAGCTCGCCCACGACAAGCCCTCGCACATCCTGGTGCCCGCCATCCACCGCAACCGCGACGAGATCCGGGAGATCTTCCTCAAGGAGATCCCGGGCATCGACCCGTCCCTGGACAACATCCCCGCACACCTCGCAGCCGCGGCCCGCGCCTACCTGCGCGAGAAGTTCATGACGACGAAGGTCGCCGTCTCCGGAGCCAACTTCGGCATCGCGGAGACCGGCACCCTGTCCGTCGTCGAGTCGGAGGGCAACGGCCGCATGTGCCTGACCCTGCCCGACACGCTGATCACCGTCATGGGCATCGAGAAGGTACTGCCCCGCTACCAGGACCTGGAGGTCTTCCTCCAACTGCTGCCACGCTCCTCCACCGGCGAGCGGATGAACCCGTACACGTCGATGTGGACCGGAGTCACCCCCGGTGACGGGCCGCAGAGCTTCCACCTGGTGCTGCTCGACAACGGACGTACCGCGGCCCTCGCCGACAGGATCGGCCGCGAGGCGCTCAACTGCATCCGTTGCTCGGCGTGTCTCAACGTCTGCCCGGTGTACGAACGCGCAGGCGGCCACGCCTACGGATCCACCTACCCCGGACCGATCGGTGCCGTCCTGACCCCGCAGCTCGCCGGAATGCACGCCGCGAAGGACGACCCCAACAGTTCGCTGCCTTTCGCCTCCAGCCTCTGCGGCGCCTGCTTCGACGCCTGCCCGGTCAAGATCGACATCCCGTCGCTGCTGGTCGAGCTGCGCCATCAGCACACCGAACAGGCCGGCACCACGGCCGAGCAGCTAGCCATGAGGGCCGCGGCCGGAGTGATGAAGAGCGCGAAGCTGTTCACGGCCGCGCAGAAGGCTTCCGGGCTGGGCCGCGTCATCGCCGGACGGGACGGGAAGATCTCGCACCTGCCCCCGCCGTTCAAGGGCTGGAGCGACAGCCGCGACACGCCCGCCCCGCCCAAGGAGACCTTCCGCTCCTGGCTGGCATCGGCCGAGGGCACGGCGGCCATGCGGGCCGCCGCCGACGCATACGGGCAGAACGAGCAGCAGGAGGAGGAGAAGTGACGACCGCTCGCGAATCGGTGCTCGGCCGCGTCCGGGACGCCCTGGCCCTCGCACCCGCCGCCGACACACCGATCCCGCGCGCCTACCGCACCGGGCGCACCCTGCCCGACGCGGAACGCCTGGCGCTGTTCACCGACCGGCTGGTCGACTACAAGGCCCAGGTGTACCCGTGCACCGCCGACCGCACGGCCGAGGTCGTCGCCGAGGTGCTGCGGGAACGCGGAGCCGGCCGGATCGGTGTGCCCGAAGGACTCGACCCGCAGTGGCTCACCGCCTACGACGGCGAGGTCCAGCAGGACTCCGCCGACATCCCCGCGCCGCGGCTGGACGCCCTCGACGGGGTCGTCACCGCCTCGGCCGCCGGCTGCGCCGAGACCGGCACGATCTTCCTGGACGGCTCGCCCGACCAGGGGCGCCGGGCGCTGTCCCTCGTGCCCGACCTGCACGTCTGCGTCGTCGATCTGTCGAGCGTGGAGGCGGGCGTTCCGGAGGCGGTGGCCCGGCTGGTGCCAGAGCGGCCGACGACGCTCATCAGCGGCCCGTCGGCCACGTCAGACATCGAACTCGAACGGGTGGAGGGCGTGCACGGGCCACGGACCCTCGCGGTCGTGATCCGCACGGACGTGTAATGGCAAGGGCGGGGCGCGCCACCGCCGGCGCACCCCGCCCCCTTGCGCTCACCCGTGCGTGACCGTCACCGGGCCGAAGGCGATCCGGGTCGTCGCCGAGTCCTCGGCCCAGCACACCTCGACGGTGTCCCCGTCGACGTTCACCCCGCTCACCACCGCGTCCAGCGCCTCCGCTCCCGGCTCCGCGCTCAACGAGGCGAGCGCCACCAGGACCACCGTGCCCTCGGCGTCCGCTCCCAGCCGGGGCAGCACCGCCCACGGTGTGTACGCCGTGCCCTGCGGGGCGCGTACCTCGTCCCGCGACTCCCAGCCGTGCAGACCGTGCAGCGCGGACGTCACCGGGGAGTCGGGGCCGGTCGCCCAGCCGGTCTGCTCCACGCGGGCACCGTGCGGGGCGCCCAGAACCCGGTGGACCCGGAGTTCGTACCGGCCTCGGACCACCGTCACGCTCTCCACCCGCAGACCCGGCACCATCGGTGCTCCGCCCGTGAACACCGGTCGGTGCCAGGAGGCCGCCCAGGCCCAGCCGTCCCCGCCCCCCGCGCCCAGCGGGCGGATGGCCCGGCGGCCGCTGCGGGTTCCGGAGAGGACCACGGCCAGGTGGTTGTCGGCCGGGTTGGCCCGCGAGGTGGGACCGGTGACCGTCGAGTACGCGTGACGGCTGTACAGCGGGTCGTCCTCCACCGCCGACTCGCCCTCGTGCGGCCGGACATGGTCGCTGCCGTGGTTGTGCAGCCGTACGATTCCGTCCGCTCGCGTCGTCTGGACGAGGAGCCCGGGCGCCGGCAGTGCCAGGACCCGGTCGGGTCCCTCGCTCGGTGCCGGCTCCTCGGTGGCCGTCCACAGCGGGTGATCCGCCGGGGCCAGCAAGGAGACGAAGGCCTTCGAGGCCCAGTAGGGGGAGGCGGGCCCCGAGTACGGCTGGAGCGTCGCCTCGTGCGGACCGTGCCAGCCCAGGCTCAGCAGCCCGTCCGTGCCGGTCGCGCCACGGTCCAGGAAGTAGCGCAGTGATCCGCTGATCACCCGACGGGAGGCGCCCGGCGTGAGCGGGGTGTGCCCGGTGAGCGCGCCGAGTCCGACCGCCGAACCGGCCGCGAACCGGTAGGACAGCGAGCGCCCGAAGTGGATCGGCGCCCCGTCCCCGCCGAACAACAGCGTGAAGCTCTCCAGGTGCTCGCGCAGCCGCGCCCCGTAGAGCGCGGAGAGTTCGGCATCACCGGAGAGATGGGCGTCGAGCACGGGATAGAGGTGCAGCGCCCAGCCGTTGTAGTGGTCGAAGGCGCGGCCGTCGCCGTCCGCGTACCAGCCCTGACCGCGGTACCAGCTCTCCATCAGGTCCTGCGCCCGCTCCCGTGCCCGTGCGGTCTCCGCGTCTCCGCGGCCCACCGACTCCAGGAAACCGGCCACCGAGTAGGGGAACAGGTACCAGTTGTTCGGTGCGGGGGTGTGACGCAGGGCGCCGCGCAGCCACTCTTCGGCGCTGTCCTGCACGGTCGGGTCCAGCCGGTCCCAGAGCCACGGCCGGGTGAGCCGCAGCCCGATGGCGACCGAGGCGGACTCGACCATGGGCTGGCCGAAGACGGTGTGGTCGAGGATCAGCGGCCACGACTCGGCGTCGTCCCGGCCCGGTGTGCGGGTGCCGGCCGCAAGCCCGTCCGCGTACCGGTCCAGCCAGCCGTGCGGGTCCTTGCCGTCCGCACCCGCGACCCGGAACGCGGCGGCGAGGAACGTGCGCGCGTAGCCCTCCAGGCCGTCGGACCGGACCCCGGACGCGGACGGGCGTCCGGGCAGGTCGAGGAGCGCGCCGCCGGGGGTGGCCCACTTCCAGGCGGCCTTCAGCAGCCCGTCGGCCGCCGCCTCCCAGTGCGCGCGGGTATAGCCGGTGACCGGGCTCAGGGCCTGGTCGTCGACGGGGAGCTCCAGCGGGGAGTTCGGGTGGGGACGGTTCATGCGAGGAAGGCCAGCCTTTCGCGTCGTACGGGATGGGCGAATCCGTCGCCCGCGGCCCAGCGTTCGGCCTCGCCGACCGCCAGGTCGACGAGCCGCTGCCACTCGTTGCCCTGCGAGCCCGCCAGATGCGGGGTGATCAGGGCGTTCTCGCACTCCCACAGGGGGTGGCCGGGCGGCAGCCGGTCGGGGTCGGTGACGTCGAGGACCGCCCGGATGCGGCCGAGCCCCAGGACGTCGACGAGCGCGTCCTGGTCGACGACGGCGCCCCGCGCGGTGTTGAGGAGCACGCCGTCGGGGCGCATCGACATGAGCAGCTCCCGGCTGACGAGTCCGCGCGTCGCGGGCAGCAGCGGCGTGTGGACGCTCACCAGATCGCTCTGCGCGAACAGTTCACCGAGCCCGACGGGCCGGACGCCGAGCTCGGCCGCCTCCGCGTCGGAGACGTACGGATCGTGCAGCAGCACCCGAAGGTCGTACGGGCGCAGCAGCTCGATGACCCGGCGGCCGATGAGCGAGGCGGACAGGATGCCCACGGTCCGGCCGTAGTTGCCCAGGGCGGGCGAGGTGGTCAGCGAGTCGTCGCGGCCGCGCTCCGAGCGGTAGGAGTGCGCCCGCTCCAGGACTCGTTTGCCGGAGAGCAGGATCATCGCGACGGTGTACTCGGCGACCGGGAGCGCGTTGGCGGCCGCGGCCGACGACACCTCGATGCCGCGCTCCCAGCAGGCGTCCGTGATGTGCCCGCGGACGGTTCCCGCGGTGTGCACCACCGCCCGCAGCCGTGGTGCGGCGGCCAGCGCCGCCGCGTCGAGGGGCGGACAGCCCCAGCCGGTGACCAGGAGCTCCGTGTCCGCGAGCACGGCACGGGCCCGGTCGGTGGTGAAGTCGTCGAGTACGGGCGGTGGCGCGAGGTCGCACACCTGCGAGAGCGCGGCCAGCGACCGGGCATTCAGCAGGGCGGCCGCGGTGCCCGGCTGCATGGCGACCGCGGCGCGCGGCCGTCGTCGTCCCGTGGGTGCGAGGGGGATGGTGCCGGTCATTCTTCTCCTGATTCCGGAGGGGGTGCGCGGTACGGCTACTTCACGGCGCCCGCGGTGAGCCCCGACTTCCAGAAGCGCTGGAGCAACGCGAAGGCGAGGATCAACGGCAGGACCGCGAGCAGCGAACCCATGATCACCACGGGGTAGTACTCGGGCGAAACGGTGGCGGCGCTGTTCCACGTGTACAGGCCGAGACTGACGGGATAGAGGTCCTGGTCGGAGAGCATGACCATGGGCAGGAAGAAGTTGTTCCAGATCGCGGTGAGCTGGAAGAGGAACACGGTGACGAGACCGGGGCCCAGCATCCGCATGGCGACCCGGAAGTACGTCGTGAGCTCGCCGGCCCCGTCGACCCGGGCCGCTTCCAGCACCTCGTTCGGTACGTAACCCTGGCTGAAGATCCGGCCGAGGTACACGCCGAACGGATTGAAGAGCACCGGTATGAAGACCGACCAGAAGGTGTTCACCAGTCCGGTGCCCGACGCCATCAGATACAGCGGCAGCGCCAGCACGGTCTGCGGCACCATCACCGCCGCGAGCACGAGGCCGAACAGCTTCTCCTTGTGCGCGAAGCGGTACTTGTCGAAGGCGTACCCGCAGGCGATGCTGATCAGCGCCCCGAGCCCGGCGCCGAGGACCGCGTACAGCAGGCTGTTGCCGTACCACCGGGTGTACAGCCCGCCGTCCGTCGCGAACAGGTCCTTGAGGTTCTGCGCGAAGGAGAAGTGGTCGAGCGACAGCACGTCGCTGCCGAACAGGGCGTCCCGGTCCTTGGACGCGGCGAGTACCAGCCACAGCACAGGCAGCAGCGTGTACAGCACCGAGATGCCGACGACCAGGTTGACGACGGAACGGCCCAGGAGCCGGGGCCGCAGGACGGCGGCGGTGCGGGTGGGAGCGGTCGCGCTCATCGGGCGTCCTCCTCGGCGGCGTCGGAGCGGTTGGTCCAGCGGGTCACGCCGTACGAGAGCGCGATCGTGCACACCAGCAGCACGACCGAGGCGGCCGCCGCCAGACCGTAGTTGTTCCGGGTGAACGCGGCGTCGTAGATGTACATGCTGGGCGAGAAGCGCGAGCTGATCATCGGCGTCGACTGGCTCAGCAGCATCGGCTCCGTGAAGAGCTGGAGCGCGAAGATCAGGGTGAACATCGCGACCATCACCACGGAGGAACGCACCAGGGGCGTCTTGATCTGGAGTGCGGTGCGGACGGGTCCGGCGCCGTCGACGACGGATGCCTCGATGACTTCGCGCGGCACCGCCTGAAGGGCGGCGTAGAAGACCACCATGTTGTAGCCGAGGTTGCTCCACAGGGCGATGTTCACGATCGAGGGCACCACCGTGTGCACCCCGAGGAAGTCGATCGTGATGTCGGCCTTGCCGAGCAGGTCGATCACCGGGCTGAGCCCCGGTGTGTAGAGGTAGAGCCAGATGACGGCGGCGATGATGCCGGGCACGGCGTGCGGCAGGAAGAGTCCCAGCTGCGCCCAGGAGCGCAGCCGTACCACGCCGGAGTCCAGCAGCAGCGCCAGCGCCAGCGCGCCGACGACCATCAGCGGGATGTAGATCACGCAGTACAGGACGACGGTGCCGAGACCGCTCAGGAACGTCGGGTCGGTCAGAACGGCGGTGTAGCTGCGCAGGCCGACGAAGACCGTGCGCTCCGGCCCGAAGCCGAGCCCCGGCTGGTCGTCGCTGAAGAAGCTGAGCCAGACGGCGGTGCCGACCGGGATCAGGAAGACCGTCACCAGAAGGACGAAGAAGGGGGTCATCAGGGCGCCGGCCGCGCCGAGTTCACGGCGGCGGGCCGACTTTCGGGCGGTGCGCGGGGACGTGGTGGGTGCCGGCGCCGCCGCGGAGACGCTCACGGGGGCGGAAGCCGGCGTGGTGACGGGGGTGGTCATCGGAAGTCACCTGCCTCTCTGCTGCTGGGAAGGGGGGCGGATCACGGTTCAGCTGCTGTGCTCGGTGGTGGACAGGCCCAGCGCCCTGAGGTCGGGCATGGTGCCCCGCTGGGCCGCGCGCACGGATTCGAGCACCGAGCCCTGGCCGCCGCCCACCCGGGCGAAGCCGTCCTGCATCACCTTCTGCGTGGCGGTCATCCGCGGTCCCCAGATCCAGCCGTCCCGGATCTTGTCCGCCTCCTGCTCGAACAGGGTGTAGATGTCCTGGCCGTTGTAGTAGGCGCGGTCGAAGGCCTTGCGGCCGACGGCGACGAGGCCGGGGGCAGCCGGGTACTGGCTGCTGGCGCCGCTGGAGAGACGGGCCCTCAGCGCGTCGGGGTGCGAGACCTGCCACTCGATGAACTCAAGTGCGGCATCGGGGTGTTGGCTGTCCTTCGTGACCGCGAAGGTCGAGCCGCCATGAGTGCCGACCGAGGCGTCGCCCGCGTTCCACTGGGGGAGCGGTGCGACGGCCCACTGGCCCTTCTGGCCGGGGCGGGCCTTCATCTGCGCCCCGGCGTCCCAGGCGCCGCTGAGCCGGACCAGGATCTTGCCGGCGCTGAGCAGGGCGTCGTACTGCCTGCTGTCCACGGGGGTCATGGAGACCAGGTCCTGGTCGATCATCCGTTGCCAGTACGCCGCGACGCGTCGGCTCGGTTCGTCGGCCAGCGACACGTTCCAGGCGCCGCCGCTGGTGTCGAACCACTGGGCACCGGCCTGCCAGGCGAACGAGGCGAACTGGAACGCGCCGTCCGTGGCGAAGGCCGACAGCCGGCGGCCGGGCGCCTTGCGACGCACGGTGCGGGACGCCTCCTCGAACTCGTCCCAGGTCCCCGGGACTCCGATCCCGTACTGCTCGAAGAGGTCGGCGCGGTAGTGCATCACCATCGGCTCGACGTCCAGCGGAATGCTGAATACGCGCTTGTCGAAGGTGGTCAGGTCCAGTGCCTGCGGCAGCAGTTTGGACCGCAGCGAGTCGCTCACCAGACCCGTGAGGTCCCGGGCGACGCCGTCGATGGCGAACCCGGGGAGCTGGGGGTACTCGATCGTCGCGATGTCCGGGCCGTTGCCGGCCCGGGAGGCGTTGCTGAGTTTCGCGTAACCGCCCTGG
Source organism: Streptomyces sp. NPDC005761 (assembly GCF_040630635.1). Taxonomy (NCBI): domain Bacteria; kingdom Bacillati; phylum Actinomycetota; class Actinomycetes; order Kitasatosporales; family Streptomycetaceae; genus Streptomyces; species Streptomyces sp. NPDC005761. The sequence continues at coordinate 10,163 of NZ_JBEXXX010000034.1, forward strand.
GGTCCCGAGGGGATCTGCTGGAAGTCGACCTGGATCGTGTCGTGCGTCCGGTTGAACGCGTCGACGACTTCCTGGCTGCCGCGCAGGGCGGACCAGAAGGTGACGCGCGTGGCGTTGCGGCCGGCGCTGTTGCCGGTGGTGGTGGTCCTGCTCGTGCTGCCCGCCCCCGATGCGCCACCGCTGCAGGCGCTCAGCGCGCCTGCCAGTGGTAGTGCGGTCATCGTGGCGAGCACGGATCGACGGCTGTGTCGACCGGGCATGGGCGCCTCCCGCGGCTCCTGAATGAAGACACGGGGAATACTGATCGGCTGATCGGTAGCGGTCAATAGATCGATCAGAAGAAGAGCAAAGCGGTCAAACGATCAGGTCGTGGTGGGGGTGACCGCCTGTGCCGATCCCCGTACCTTCAACTCGGGCAGCACCTGCGTCCGGCGCACCGGTCCGAGCGCCCCGGCCGCTCCGGAGAGCCTGTGGAGCAGGAGTTCGGCAGCTGCCCTGCCGATCTCCGCCCTGGGCGGCGCCACCGCGGTCAGCGGGGTGCTGCCCAGCGCCGCGACCACATCGTCGTACGCCACCACCGAGCAGTCCCGGGGCACCTGCACCCCGCTCTCGGCCAGGCGCTGCACCAGCATCAGCGCGTCCACGTCGCCATGGAGCACCGCGGCCGTGGCCCCGCGCCCCCGCAGCAGCTCCGCCAGATCGAGATCGGGCGCGTCCGCTCCGCTCCCGGACGGGGCACCGGGCGCCGGACCCGCTCCGGACGGGCCGGGCCCGGGCACCGCGTCCGGCGAACTCAGCACCACCGTCCAGTCGTCGACGTCGGGGTGGGCGGCCGCGATCTCGGCGAACGCGGCGCGTACGGTGCGTGCCGTCGGGCTGTCGTCCCGGGCGGCCAGCACGAGCCGGCGGTGGCCCAGCGACACCAGGTGCTCCACGGCGAGATGCGTCCCGTACCAGTGGTCGGAACAGACGGAGTCCAAGGCGTGCAAGGTGCTGCCCGGCCGGGGGCGCCGCTCCATCAGCACGGTCGGCACACCCGTGCCCGCCAGCCAGCCGTAGTCCAGCTCCTCGGAGAGCACGTTGCGCCACCGGGGGGCGATCAGCAGTCCGCGCGCCCCGTCCGCCAGCGCCCGCTCCACCAGCGGCCGTTCGGCGTCGGCCGACTGCGGTGCGAGGTACAGCGCGATGCGGATGCCGGCCTCCTCCAGCACGGTCCGGGCGCCGTGCAACGTCTCGTACAGGTACGAATGCCGCTCCGGTACGACCAAGGCGACCGCACCCCCGTCGCCGGCGGGATCGACGCCGCGCGGCGCGGGCACGGCCGGCGGCCCCGCCGGATCGCGCACCGGCCGGGCCACCCCGTGTCCGCGCCGCAGCCGCCCCGCCCGCGCCAGTTCCTCCACGTCCCGCCGCACCGTGACCACGGAGACGGCCAGTTCCTCCGCGAGCGCGCTGACCTTGACCGCACCGCGCGACTCCACCACCGCCAGGATTCGCTGACGCCTGAGTTCAACCGGCTCCCGCATGCTGTCGCCCCCTGTGCGTTGTGCGTTTGAGCGCTTTGCGTGAGCGCTTGGAGCGCAGCATAGCCATGCGGCAGTCAGGGCTCGTTCAAGATCGAACATCAGGGGGATTACGATCTGTCCCTGGCATGGACACCCTCACTCTCTGGCAACTGGCGGCACTGGCCGCGGCATCCGCACTCGTCGGCTTCTCCAAGACGGCCGTCAGCGGAGCCAACACGATCAGTCTCGCGGTCTTCGCGGCGGTTCTGCCCGCCCGCGAGTCCACCGGGGTGCTGCTCCCGATCCTCATCGCCGGTGATCTGCTCGCCGTGCACACCTACCGGCGCCATACGCACTGGCCGACCCTCCTGCGGCTCTTCCCCGCCGTCGCCGTGGGCGTGGTGGCGGGCACCCTGTTCATGCTGTGGGCCGACGACGCGGCCGTGCGGACCTCGATCGGCGCGATCCTGGTCCTCATGGCAGGGGTCACGGTCTGGCGGCGCCGAACCGCGGACCCGGGCGAGGAGCCGGCAGGCGGGGCCCCGCCCACCGCGGCCGAGCGGCTCAAGGCGCGGTCCTACGGGGTGCTCGGCGGGTTCACCACCATGGTCGCCAACGCGGGCGGACCCGTCATGTCGCTCTATCTGCTCTCCGCGGGCTTCAGGAAGTTCGGATTCCTGGGCACGTCGGCTTCGTTCTTCCTCGTCGTCAACACGTCCAAGGTGCCGTTCAGCGTGGGCCTCGGACTCATCGACGCGCAGTCCCTGCTGCTGGACGCCTGCCTGCTGCTGTTCGTGCTCCCGGGAGCCTGGGTCGGCCGGAAGTGCGTGGACCGCATCAACCAGCGGCTCTTCGAACGCCTGGTCATCGGGGCCACGGTGCTGGGCGGTCTGCAACTGCTCCTGAATCCGTAGCGGCCCTCCCGGATCGCGGGGATCCGGGAGGGCCGGCAGCGGTGCGGGGCAGCGCCGGTCAGACGATCCCCTCCTCGATCTCCGCCTGCTCGCGCGCGTTCCCGTACGCCGAAGGCGTGCCGTACGAGCCACGGGCGACGAACCACCACACGGTCGCCAGGACCAGCACGGCGACCAGTGCGATCGACGCGTAGTTCATGGAGTCGATCGTCACGGGCGACTTCTGCGGCAGCAGGAAGAGCACGGTGACGAGAACGACCCAGACCACGGCGATCCAGCCCACCGGCTTGGACCAGCGGCCCAGGTGCCACGGACCGCGCTCGAAGCGGTCACCCGCGCGCAGCTTCAGATAGATCGGAATGGCATAGGCGGGCGTGATCCCGATGACGTTGATAGCGGTCACCGCCCCGTACGCGGTCGCTGAATACAGTGACGGAAGGGCGAGCACCCCGGCGACGACGACCGACAGCCACACCGCGTTGACCGGTGTCTGCGTGCGGGCGCTCACCTTGCGCCACAGCGAGGAACCCGGCAGCGCGTTGTCCCGGCTGAAGGCGAACACCATCCGGCTGGTGGCCGCGACCTCGGCATTGCCGCAGAACAGCTGCGCGGCGATCACGATCAGCAGCATCGCGGTGGCACCCGAGGTGCCCAGCGCGTCGATCAGGATCTGGGCCGGCGGTACACCGGTGGCGCTCTCCTGGGTGCCCGCGTAGTCCTGGATCGCGAACGTCAGCCCGGCGAGCAGGACGAAACCGGCCAGCCACGAGACCCAGATCGAACGGACGATGCCACGCGGCGCCGAGACCGAGGCGTCGGAGGTCTCCTCCGACAGGTGGGCCGAGGCGTCGTAGCCGCAGAAGGTGTACTGCGCCAGCAGCAGACCGATCGCCGCCACATAGAGCGGGTTCTCCCAGCCGGTGTCATTGACGAACTCGGTGAAGACGAAAGACGGCGACTGGTGGTTCGAGGGAACGATCGCGAGTACGGACACGATCACCCCGACACCGGCCAGATGCCACCACACACTGATCGAGTTGAGCACGCTGACCAGCCGGACACCGAAGAGGTTCAGTACGGCGTGCAGCAGCAGGATGCAGAGAAAGATGATCATCGTCTTGCCCGGGGTGGGCGTGAATCCCCACTGCAGGTTCATCAGCGCACCGGTGAACAGCGCGGCGCCGTAGTCGATGCCGGCGATCGCACCGAGCAGCCCGAGCAGATTCAGCCAGCCGGTGTACCAGCCCCACTTGCGGCCGCCGAGCCGGTCCGCCATGTAGTAGAGCGCCCCCGACGTCGGGTACGCGCTGGTGACCTCGGCGAGCGCCATGCCGACGCAGATCACGAAGAGGCCGACCCCGGCCCAGCCCCAGAGCATCACCGCGGGGCCGCCGGTGGACATGCCGAAGCCGTACAGCGTCATGCAGCCGGACAGGATCGAGATGACGGAGAAGCTGATGGCGAAGTTGCCGAAACCGCCCATGCGGCGGGCCAGCACGGGCTGGTAGCCGAGTTCGCGCAGCCGTTGCTCCTCGTCCTTGGGCGGGACGGCGTCGGCGCCCTTCCGGTTCGAGGTGGATATGGACATGGGGGGAGACCTCCGTGAGCGGAAAGGGACGGGAAGAGCACAAGGACATGGGGGAGCGCGGGGGCCCGCTCAGCCGTGCGGCCCCCTGCCGGGATCGCGGGCGGCGGCGAGGGCGCGGCTGCGGGCCCGCAGGAACACTTCCTCGGCACCACCGGGGTCCTTGGGCGTGCGGGTGCGGTACGCCCAGGGCAGGGAGGTGAAGTACGGGCCGAGCTCCTGGAACACGGGAGCCGCGTCGGCGAACTGGAGCGCCCCCCAGAGCGCGTGGGCCAGGTGGTTGAGATCGAGCAGGGTGTGCGCGGTCGGCGGGGTGCGGTGGAACCAGATCTCCAGGGCGCGCAGGGCCTCGCGCTCCGCGTCCTCGGTGACCCAGTGCAGGTCGAGCGCCTTCTCGTGGCCGTGTTCACGGCGGTAGCGCTCCACCCTCACGTACAGCGGCAGCACATGGAGTGCCGATCCGTCGGGTGCCGAGGACGCCGCCCACTGGACGAAGTTGACCGCCTCGGAGAGGGAGCCGCCTGCCTGGCGCGCGTAGACGAACTGGAGCATGCGGTGGTAGGCCTCGCGGTTGAACGGATCGCGCTTGTCGGCCTCCGCCAGCAGCCCCCACGGGCCGGGAAAGAGCATGGGCCCCGGAGGATGCAGCCGGTGCTCCTCCAGGCGCTGGCGCTCGTCAAGTTGGGACAGGGCCAGCAGGCACACCCAGGGCACCGGGTCCGAGGGCGAGGCGTGGGCGGCCGAACGGCACGCCTCCCAGGCCTCCTGCCACAGCTCCCGCCCACTGGGGTGGTCCGACCGGCGGGCGCGGACCGCCCGCTCCACGGCGACCCGCGCGTGCATCACGGCGGCCGCGACGCTGCGCGGCTCCTCGGTCAGCCAGGCCTGTACCGCGTCCGATCCTGCGGCGACCGCCCCGAGCACCTGGGTTCGCTGGGTCCACAGGGTCCAGTCAGGGGTGTTCTCCAGGAGGTCGCGCATGGAGAGCCAGCGTCCGGTGCGTAAGTCCTGTAACGCGGAGCGCAGTTCGTTGTCGTGGCCGGCCGGATGGTAGACCGGCCGGAAGTCACTGCCGGCCATGGATGTGCTCGGCGCATGGTGTCGGTCTCATCGGTCCTCTGGCACGTGGGGGGTGGAGCAGCAGTTGAAAAATGAACTGCTGTAAAGCATTCGGTTGTCGCTCGGCGGTGAGTGTAGAGCCCTCTGCGCCGAACTCCCGAACGAATCGTGGATCTTCCTCAAGTCACGTGTGCAAACAGGAGGTTGAGCTTCAGGGTGGGGTTCCGGACGCACGCCTTGCGGGCGCTTGACGTAGCCGCCGGGCTGCACCACCCTGGGGTCCCGCGACCGAAGATCACGATTCCGTTCAAGCCGCAGGGCTTGCGTACCGCTGGAGACCCGATGACAGGCCCGGTACTCGCCGTGGACCAGGGGACCTCGGGCACGAAAGCACTGGTGATCTGCCCCGACAGGGGCGTGATCGGTTCCGGTTCCGCTCCGGTTCGCCCGCGGTACGGGGCCGGGGGAGCGGTCGAGGCGGACCCCGGCGAGCTCCTCGGCTCGGTCCTGGACGCCGGGGCGCAGGCGCTGGCCGAGGCGGCCGAACCGGTCGTCGCCGTCGGCCTCGCCAACCAGGGCGAGACCGTGCTCGCCTGGGACCCGGACAGCGGGAGACCGCTCACCGAAGCGATCGTCTGGCAGGACCGAAGAGCCGCACAGGTCTGCGGGGAACTCGCCGCACACGAGGAAGAGTTGAAGCACCTCACCGGGCTTCCGCTGGACCCCTACTTCGCCGCGCCCAAAATGGCCTGGATCCGCCGCGAACTGACCGGGGAGGGCGTCGTCACCACCAGCGACTCCTGGCTGGTCCACCGGCTCACCGGTGCGTTCGTGACGGACGCGGCCACGGCAGGCCGCACCCAGCTGCTCGACCTCGACAACGTCGCCTGGTCACCCGCCGCCCTGGACATCTTCGGGCTCGGCGACGAACGCCTGCCGTCCGTGGTCGACGCCGCCGGGGCGTTCGGCACGACGACCGCGTTCGGCGGCGAACTCCCGCTGACGGGCCTCCTCGTCGACCAGCAGGCCGCCCTCCTGGCACAGGGAGCCCTGGAACCGGGAACCGGGAAGTGCACCTACGGCACCGGCGCGTTCCTCCTCGCCCAGACCGGTCCCGTACCGCGCCGCAGCTCCGCGGGCCTCGTCAGCTGCGTGGCCTGGCGGCTCGGCGGACGCACCAGCTACTGCCTGGACGGCCAGGTCTACACGGCAGCGTCCGCGGTCCGCTGGCTCACCGACCTCAACGTGATCTCCGGCGCGGCCGACCTCGACCCCGTCGGTGGAGGTGTCCCCGACTCCGGCGGGGTCACCTTCGTCCCGGCGCTCGCCGGACTCGCCGCGCCCTGGTGGCGCGGCGACCTGCGCGGCTCGGTGACCGGCCTGAGCCTGGACACCACCGCCGGCCACCTCGTGCGGGCGCTGTGCGAGGGGATAGCCGCCCAGGTCGTCGAGCTCGCCGACGCGGTGGCGGCCGACCTCGGCTCACCGCTCGACGCGCTGCGTGTCGACGGCGGCCTCACCCGCTCCGCGCTGCTCATGCAGACCCAGGCCGACCTGCTGCAACGGCCCGTCGAAGTCTCCGCGCTGCCCGACGTCACCGCCCTCGGCGCCGGCGCCGTGGCCCGTCTCGGCCTCGACCCCCGGCTCCCGCTCGCCGAGGCCGTGCCCGCCTGGAAGCCGGCCGCGGTGTACGAACCACGGATCGGCCCCGAGGAGGCGGCCGAGCGCCTCGCCGGCTTCCGTGCGGCCGTCGAGACCCTCCTGGACCGGTCGTGAACCCTGCCGGAGCGGCCCGGTGACGCACACGGTCACGACCGCCCGGGACCCGCTGCCCGGGGGAGCGCCGTACGACGTCACCGTCATCGGAGCAGGTGTGGTCGGCACCGCCATCGCCCGCGAACTGGCCCGCCACCCCCTGCGTACCGCCCTCGTCGAGGCCTCGGACGACATCGGCGACGGCACGTCCAAGGCCAACACCGCGATCCTGCACACCGGATTCGACGCCGTACCCGGTTCGCTGGAGGCCCGCCTCGTACGCGAAGGACAGCACAAGCTCTCCGCCTACGCCGCGGCGACGGGCATCCCCCTCGAACGTGTCGGCGCCCTCCTCGTCGCCTGGGACGCGGAACAACTTGCCGCGCTGCCCGCCCTGCTGGCCAAGGCCGAAGCCAACGGCTACCACGAGGCCCGGCTGCTGGACGCCCACACGGTCGCGGAACGGGAACCCCACCTCGGCCCGGGAGCACTCGGCGCCCTGGAGGTCCCCGGAGAATCCGTCATCTGTCCGTGGACCACCCCCCTGGCCTTCGCCACCCAGGCCGTCCGCGCGGGCGTCCACCTGCACCTGGACTGCCCGGTCCGCGCCATCGACCCCGGGGCCACGGTCCACACCCTCACGACGGGCCGCGGCCCGCTGCGCACCCGCTTCCTGATCAACGCCGCCGGACTGTACGCCGACGAGATCGACCGCATGCTCGGCCACGACGTCTTCACGGTCACACCACGCAGGGGCCAGCTGATCGTGTTCGACGAACTCGCCCGCGGCCTCGTCCGCCACATCCTGCTGCCCGTCCCCACCGCCGCGGGAAAGGGCGTCCTGGTCGCACCGACGGTCTTCGGCAACGTCCTCCTCGGCCCCACCGCCGAGGAACTCGACGACCGGACCGCCACCGAGTCGACCCGGGAAGGCATAGCGCTGCTCAGGGAGAAGGGCCGCAGGATCCTGCCCCGGCTCCTCGACGAGGAGGTGACCGCCGTCTACGCGGGGCTGCGGGCGGCCACCGGCCAGGAGGACTACCGGATCCAGGAGTACCCCGGCCTCCGCTACATCGCCGTCGGCGGCATCCGCTCCACCGGGCTGACCGCGTCCATGGCCATCGCGGACCACGTCACCGCCCTCCTCGCCCGGACCGGACTCGACCCGGGCAACCCCGCCGAACTGGAACCCCTGACCATGCCCGGCCTCGGCGAGGCGAGCCGACGCCCGTACCTGAACGCGGAACTCATCGCCAGGGACCCGGCGTACGGCACCGTGGTCTGCCACTGCGAACGCGTCACCGCGGGCGAGATCCGCGACGCGACGACCTCCACCCTCCCGCCGCGGTCCGTGGCGGGTCTGGCCCGCAGGACCAGGGCCGGCAACGGGCGCTGCCAGGGCTTCCACTGCGGGGCCGGTCTCCGCGCACTCATCGAGGGGAACCCATGACCCGACGCGAGCGGACCGTGGACGTGCTGGTCGTGGGAGCGGGACCCGCCGGCCTGGGCGCCGCCGCCGAACTCGCCGCATCCGGCGTACGACGGGTCGAGGTCCTGGAACGAGAACAGACCGCAGGCGGTGTCCCACGCCACTGCCACCACACGGGATTCGGCCCCAGCCGTACGAAAGGCGCGACGAGCGGCCCCGAGTACGCCCGACGGTGCACGGCCGCGGCCATGGGGGCGGGCGCCATGCTCCGCACCGGAATCACCGTCACCGGCTGGGCCGGGCCCCGCACCCTCGACGCCACCGGACCGAGCGGACTCGAACGCATCACCGCGCACGCCGTCGTCCTCGCCACCGGAGCCCGCGAACGCCCGCGCAGCGCCCGGCTGGTTCCCGGCACGCGTCCGGCGGGCGTGTACACCACCGGAGAACTCCAACAGGCCGTCCACCTCCATCACCAGCACATCGGCACCCGCGCCGTGATCATCGGCGACGAACCGGTCAGCCTCGCCGCTGCCGGCACCCTGCGTGCCGCCGGGGTCGAGGTCCTCGCCCGGGTCACCGACCGCCCACCGGCCCTTCCCGCGGCCCTGGGGGCACGCCACGGAGTCCCGCTGCTCACCCGCACCACCGTCACCGCGCTGACGGGCCGCACCAGGCTCACCGGGGTCGCGCTGCGCCACCAGGACGGCCGTACGACGACGCTTGCGTGCGACACCGTGGTGTTCACCGGCGACTGGATCCCCGATCACGAACTGGCGCGGCGCGGCGGCCTGCCCCTGGACCCCGGCACCCGCGGCCCCGCGCACGACGCCGCGTACCGCACCCACACGCCCGGCGTGTTCGCCGCCGGCAATCTGCTCCACGCGGTGGAGAGCGCCGGGACCGCCGCGGCGGAGGGGCGGGCCCTGGCCGTCCCCGTACGACGCCATCTGACCACCGGCGCCTGGCCGGCCGGGCGTCCCGCCCTCGCCGTCGCAGCACCTCTGGACTGGATCGCACCCAACCTGCTCGGTCCGGGCGCCGACCGGCCACTCGGCGACCGCTTCATCCTGCGCACCGTCCGGCCGCTCACGGCCCCGCTGCTCGTGGTCCGTCAGGACGGGCTGGAGCTGTACCGCCGGCGCCTGCCGCGCACCGTCCGGCCGGGCCGCCCCTTCCACCTGTCCGCCGACTGGCTCGGCCGGGCCGATCCGCACGGTGGCACGGTGCGCGTCTCGGTCGGCTGACCGGTCCGGGGAGCAGACCGGTTCTCAGGGGATGAGCAGCCAGTCCGAACCGATCGCCGCCACCAGGCCGACCCCGAGCAGCCAACTGCCGAGCCGGGTCCGGCCGTTCCTGCTGAGCTCGATCACGATCCCGCACAGGATCAGCGCGAGCCCGTACACCCCGACCACCAGGACCGAGGACCGGCTCGCGATCCGCAGCCCGAGCACGACCGCCATCGCCGCCATCCCGACCGAGGAGAGCACGATGCGCAGGTGTCTCGCCTGCCGCGGCGTCAGTCGCCCGTCCTCGGCCTCCGCCGTGTCCTCGGGTGTGACGGCCGGTGCGGCTATCGGTTCTTCCACGGCCTGGTCCTGGTCCTGGTCAGAAGTGCTCATGACGCCGGATGGTAATGGCTTCGCACGGCACTGTTCACCGCTCTCGGTCAAGGGCAGGGAAAGTAAGCCGAGTTCGGCGCCGTCGAGCCCCCGCGACGGCGCCCCTCAGACGTCCGCCCGCAGCCGCGGTGCCTCGGCGGCGGCGTCGACGGCCGGCGCATCGGCGCCCTCCACCCGCGCCGCGAGTTCCAGGGCCCAGCCGGTCAGCGGCCCGATGCCGATCCCGTACACCGTGACGACCGGGGCACCGGGCGCGGCACCACCTTCCGCGGACCGGCCGGCCGCGGCGAACTCCGTCAGAGCCCCCGCGCCGCGCCGCAGCAACCGTGCCCCGCCCGTCGCGTTCCCCCGCGCCGCATGCGTCAGCCCGACCGCCAACTGCGCCAGCCCGCGCCACAACTCCCGCTCCGCGTCGGGGCCCGACTTCCACGCGTCCTCGAAGACCTCGTGCGCATGGAACGGCATTCCCGCGTCCAGCAGCCGCTGTGCCTCCCCTACGGTCTCCTCGGGGGTGCGGACCACCCCCTCGGGCTGCCGCTCCACCCCCGGAGCGCCGTACGGCAGAGGGCGCCCCAACCCGTCCCGGGGGCGCGCATTGTGCGCCCGGCCCTCGGTGTTCCGGTCCCTGCGAGTCTCGTCCACCCCTCGATTGTGCCTCGCACCTGCGACGAACTGCCCGAACCACTGTCGGTGGGCCCCCGCGCACGACTAGTCTCGACTGTCACCTAAACGATTTTGGGGAGGGTAGGCATGAAGCCGTCCCGGCCGCTGTACGAGCGCGAACCGGAACTCGCCGCTGCCGCTCACGCCGTTGACGCACTGTGCGGTGCGCAGGCGACCGGCGGGCTGCTGGTCTTCAGCGGCGAAGCGGGCATCGGCAAGACGGCGCTCCTGGCCGAGATCCAGGCCATGGCCGTCGACCGCTGCACCGTCTGGTCCGCCCGTGGCGGCGAGACGGTCACCTCGGTGCCGTTCCACGTCGTACGCCAACTGCTCCAGCCCGCACTGGACCAGTTCCCCGCCGACGATGTGAAGGCCCTGTTCGGGTCCTGGTACGAGATCGCCGCACCGGCCCTCGGCCTCGCCGAGCCGACCGGCCCGCAACCCGACCCGCAGGGCGTGCGCGACGGCCTCGACTGGGTCGTCTCCCGGCTCGCCTCCCGGCTGAGCCACCGCCCGCTGCTGCTCATCATCGACGACGCGCACTGGGCGGACGGTGAATCCCTGGCCTGGCTGGCCTCGTTCACCGCCCGGCTCGGTGAACTGAAGGTCCTGGTCGTCCAGGCACACCGCCCCGAGGAACTCGCGGCCCGCGAGGCCAGGCGCACCGCGGCCGGCAGTCACCCGGCACAGGTCCGGGTGGCCCTGCGCGCGCTCACCCCCGACGCCACCGCCGAACTGGTCCGGGCCACGCTCGGGGACCACGCCGACGACCCGTTCTGCCGCGAGGTGTGGGCCGTCACCGGAGGCAACCCCTACGAGGCCGTCGAACTCGTCGCCAAGGTCCAGGACCGTGAACTGGCCCCGCTCGAGGAATCCGCCGGACTGCTGCGCGAACTCGGCGCATCCGCCAGGGGCAGCGGCCTCGTCGCCCGGCTCGAGCGGCTCGGCACCAACGCCAACCGCTTCGCGTGGGCCGCCGCCGTCCTCGGCACGGACATCTCCCAGGACCTCGCGGCCACCCTGGCCGGGATGAGCCCCGCCGAAGCGGCGGACTGCACGGCACGGCTGCGCGAGGCCCGTATCGTCAGCGGCTTCGACCCGCTGGAGTTCGTGCACCCTCTCATCGCCACCGCCGTGTACCGCTCCATCCCGCCGGCGACGCGCACCGCCATGCACGGCAGAGCCGCCTGGGCGATCACGCGCGCGGGGCTCGGCCCGGCCGCCGCCTCCCGGCACCTGCTCGAAGTCCATCCCGACGACGACCAGGAGCTGGTCGAACAGCTGCGGGCGGCCGCCAACCAGCACCTCGCGGTCGGTGCCCCCGAGGCGGCCCGGCGCTGCCTGGAGCGGGCCCTCCAGGAACCCCCGCGCCACGATGTGCGCGCCACCCTGCTCTACGAACTGGGCTGCGCCACGCTCCTCAGCTCGCCGCCCACCACCGTGCAGCACCTGCGGGCCGCCCTCGACATGCCAGGCCTCGCCGACGAACTGCGGGTCGACGCCACGTACCGGCTCGCCGCCGCGCTGTCGCACAACAACCAGCTGAAGGAGGCGGCACTCGCCCTGGCGGCCGAGGCCGAACGCACGGCACCCGGCCCGGGCCTGATGCGTCTGCAGGCGGCGCACTTCCTCTGGGAAGGCATGCGGGCCACCGAGGAGGACGGCCCGGGCCGCTCCCGCCGGCTCGCCGCGAACGCAGACCACCTCACCGGCCGGGACAACGCCGAACGCGCCCTGCTCACACTGCGCGCCTTCGACGCGATGCTGCGCGGCGAGAACTCCCAGCTGATCGTGGACCTGTGCGAACGCGCGCTGGTCAACGGTCACCCTGCCCGCGGCCTCGGCTGGACCGACACCGAATGGGGCTTCGAACTCCCGACCCTGCTCGGTATCACCTACGCGTTCACCGACCAGCTCGACCGGGCCGAGGAACTCTTCGGTGAGGCCGTGCGCGCCTTCGAGATCTCCGGCTGGAGCGGCGCCCACCTGGCCTTCGCCCACACGCTCCTGGGACTGGTCCACCGGCGTCGCGGGCGCCTGGCCGAGGCGGAGGGCTTCCTGCGCGAGGGGCTCCGGCTCGCCGACCGTGTGGGCAGCGGACTGCCCGTCCACTGGGACGCGGCCTGTCTGCTCATCGACACGTTGCTGGCCCGGGGCCGGATCACCGAGGCTCGCAAGATCGCCGATCAGTACGACTTCGCCCTGCCCTACCCCAGCGCCATGGTGCTGCCCGACGCCCCGTGCGTCCGCGGCCGCCTGCTGCTCGCCGAAGGCCGTACGAAGGAAGCCGTCACGGAACTGGAGGCGGCCGGCCAGTCCCTGGAACCGCGCGGCAGGTTCAACGGCATCTGGGGCCCCTGGTCCGGCGACCTGGCCCGCGCCCTGGCCGACGAGGACCCGGACCGCGCCGCCCAGCTGGCCAACTCCGCCCGGGTGCACGCCGAGCGGTTCGGCACGGACACGGCGATCGGCGAGGCACTGCGCTGCGTCGCGCTCTTCGCAGGCCCGGACGAGGCCGCACACCTGCTGGGCGAAGCCGTCCGTCACCTGGAGGCCTCGCCGTCCTCCTACGAGCTCGCGCTCGCCCTGTTCGACCACGGCGTCGCCACCCGGTCCCGCCGCGAGCTCGCCCGGGTGCACAAGCTGGCCACTGCCTGCGGCGCCGAGGGGCTGGCAACCCGCGCCCAGCAGGCACAGGCGTCGATCCGGTCCACGGAGTGAGGTAATGTTTGTCCTGCGCAGCCGCCCGGCAGGACCGGGGGACTGGTCAGCGGGACGTGGCGCAGCTTGGTAGCGCACTTGACTGGGGGTCAAGGGGTCGCAGGTTCAAATCCTGTCGTCCCGACTGGAGACAGTCGTAGATCAAGGGCCGGTTTCGGAGCAATCCGAGACCGGCCCTTGATCATTCCCGGGAACAAGTCGAAAACCGGCGCCCCTTGACCGGGTCAGAGGGACGGCGGCATGGGCGAGGCGGACTCGGGCCTGGCAGTTCTCTGTACGCCCGGCGGTCCCGGAGTGCTGCCGACGGGCCGCGCGACCACCCGGTCACCGGGTGGTCGCGCGGTCGGGCCACCGCCGGTGACCTGGCCGCCGTCCTTGTCGGAGACGGCCGAGGTCACCACTTCGGCACGGTCACCGGTGATCCGTGTCTGCGTTCCTGGCCGAGGGCTTTCGCACTCAGTGCCCCATCATCGCGGCGGGGTCCGCGGCCTTGACCTTCTTGCGAGGCAGCAGCATGGCGGGGACGAGACACAGGGCGACGAGGACGGTCGCCACCAGGAACACCGAGGCGAACGCGTCTCCCATCTGGGAACGCACACCGTCGGGAGTGGTGGCGGTGACGTCCTTGATGCCGTTGGTGAGGAGGACCGAGAACAGGGCCGTACCGATCGAGGCTGCCACCTGCTGGACGATGTTCATCAGCGTCGATCCCCGGGCCACTGTGTGCTCCCTCAGGGTGGCCAGGGCCGACGCCATGATCGGCATCATCGAGGCACCCATTCCCAGGCCCATCACGAACAGCGCGGTGATGATGTAGGCATAGGAGGTGTCGGCGCTGAGCTGCGTGAACATGCCCATACCAACGGTGATGACCGCGATGCCGGTCATGACGATCTTGCCGGGGCCGATGCGGTCGGCGAGTATCCCGGCGATCGGCATGGTGATCATCGCGCCGATGCCCTGCGGAGCGAGCAGGACTCCGGAGTCGAGCGCGGACTCCCCGCGCACCTGCTGGAAGTAGAGCGGGAACAGCAGACTGGCGCCGAAGAACGCCATGGCGAACAGCGACATGGCGATCACGGCGACGCTCAGGCCCCGGTTCTGGAACAGCCGCAGATCGATCAGCGGGTGAATGTTGCTGCTCCGCAGTGCCCAGGGAACGAACGCGGCGAGGAGAACCAGACCGATGACCGCGGGCACGAGGACCTTGGCGGCCCAGACCGTGCCGGTCTCCGGGATGGACGAGACGCCGTACAGGAAAGTCGCCAGTCCGGGCGAGAGCAGAAGGACGCCGACCCAGTCGAAGGTCTCGGACGGCTCCACATGGTCCTTGGGCAGAACGATCGCCGCGTAGGCCAGGGCTATCGCACCGATGGGCAGGTTGATCAGGAAGATCCAGTGCCAGGAGGCGATGTCGATCAGCCAGCCGCCCAGAATGGGGCCGAAGATCGGGCCGAGCAGCATGGGGATTCCGAGGACTGCCATGACCCGACCGACCCTTTCGGGGCCGGCGGCGCGGGTCAGGATCGTCATGCCGAGCGGCATCAGCATGCCCCCGCCCAGGCCCTGGATGACCCGGAACGTGACCAGCATCTCCAAGGATGTGGCGGCCGCGCACAGCGCCGAACCGGCGGCGAACAACGCGACCGCGAGGAGGTAGAGCCGTTTGGTTCCGAACCTGTCGGCAGCCCAGCCGGTGAGCGGGATGACACTCGCCAGGGCCAGCGTGTAGCCGGTCATGGTCCAGGCCACCTGGGCCGAGGTCGCCTCGAACTCCTTCTGGAACGTCTGCAGCCCGACCGACACCACGGTGATGTCCAGGATCGACATGATCCCGCCGAGCACGACCACTCCGGCTACGAGGAGGACCTTGCTGTCGAGCTTGTCGCGAGATTTGCCCTTGGGAGGGCCGGGCTCAATCCGTTGCGACGTGGTCATTACTCAGCCTTTCGAAGAAGAGACGCAACCACCCGAAGCCGCTTGACCTGTCCGCCCACGCAGCCTCCGGCCGGCGGCGACTGTGCCGCGCTCCAGCAGCGGCGGGGCGGGCTCCGTCGTTTCACGGCCGGTCCGAATCCGATCGAGGCGCGGTCCTTGCCGGACGACCTGTCGGGGCGGGATGCATGCGATCCGTTGTGGAACGCGAATGTACCAGCGCCGGGTGGACAGTAACGTCCCGAGCGATGACACGAGACGGGCACCTCCGTGATCGTGTTGCGGTCGCCCGACGAGACGGCCCGTCAACTCATGGCGCCCCTCGGTGCGCTGTTCACCCGCGGGTCGGCTGAGGGCACGTGGCGCACGGACCTCGGCCCTGACACGCACCTTGATCTGCAAAGCGGTTCTGGAAGGGGCACTCGGCCAGGCGCTGCATTCCGACCTCGTGTGGAACGGCCGCTGCCGCCAACACCTCCGTCTTGATTCACGGGGCGAAATCGGATGATTCTGGGAGCAATGGCGACGCGAGCAATCCTCCTGCGGATCTTGGTGAGCGCCGTAACCCTCGGATGAAGAGGACGAGTTCGTGACCCCTGCTCCTGAGGGCCGGGGTCGCCTGTCATCCTTGACCGATCCAGGAGGGGCGGGCGCATGGCATTTTCGGAGCATGTGGAACGGACAGCCGATGAGGCCGTCGGAAGTATCCCCGCCGATGGCGGCGTCCACGCCGTGACGTTCCGAATCGACAGTGTCGATCAGGACCCGCGGTTGCCGTACGTCGCGGTCGGATACACAACCGGGGCCGATGCGACGAATGCGGCGCAAGCGGCCTCGGACGGCTGGGAGGCGCGCTGGAGTTATGCGTACTTCCCCGAGACGGGACTCGAAGGGGTACGGGTCGTCGGACGTGATCCGGAGGGTGTGGCGGCGCACCGGCGGGAGGCGGAGTCCCGGGGGCTCTGGTACGAGGACGACGAGGATCCGGCCGGACGCGACGAACTGCTGGTCTCATGGTTCTACGAGGTGTGCGTCGGGGCGGCCCGCCGCCTCCACGGGAGCGGTCGACTGGTGCAGGTCCTGGGCCGCCCGGTCCCGGTGATTCTCTACGACATGTTCGACCCGGACGCGATGTTCGAGCTGACTTCCGCGGCCAATCCGGCCGGACTGGTGGCGGAGTTCATGACGGGGGCGCCGGGCGAAACCGTCGGCCAGGGGCGGACGTCCTTCCTCGGATGAGGCTGCCGCTGGGCGACGGTCCGGCGTGAGCGTCTTGACCCGTGGGCACGTCGCCCAAGGCGTCGGTCTTCTCGGGGGAGTCGCGCAGTTGGCCGGATACGGCCCACCGCTCGCGCGCTGCCGCTCCGGATGCCGCTCGGCCGCGGTCTCCGACAGGCCGCAGGCGGCGTGCGGTTCGGTGAGGACGCCGGCCGTCGCATCGCAGCACGTTCAGCGTGGCCAGGCCGGCGGGTCCGGGGGCGACGGGCGCCTGGAGAGCCGCGGTGCCGTGGGTGGAGCCGAGCCGTACGACCCAGCCGGCTACGGTGCCGGGCGCGCGCACGGCGAGGTGGCCACTGGGCACACAGGTCCGTGCCGGCGCTGACCGCAGGCCGTCGGCGCGGGCACGGTCGTCCGGTACCCCGCTCAGCCGAAGAGCTTGGCGACGTACGCCGAGAGATTGGCCCTCGTGCGCTCGATCTGCTCCTCCACGGTGAGCGACTCCTTGAAGCGGGCGCCCGAGGCCACGGCCTTCTTCCCGCGTACGTAGAGCGAGCAGGCCAGGTCGGTGCACATGTACAGGCCGACCGAATTGCCTTCGCGCCCGGCCGGGCCCGCCTTGCGGGCGGTCTGCAGGGAGACACCGCTGCCCGGGTGCGTGGTCAGACACAGAGAGCACATGCTGCGGTGCAGGAAACCGCGCTGCTGGGAGGGGAAGCGCAGCGAGATGCCGGTCAGCCTGCCCCCGTGCTCGGTCACGATGTAGCTCCGCCCCGGGGCGGAGAGATCCCGCCACCCCAGGAAGTCGAGATCGTCCCACGGCAGCTCGTCGAGATCGCGGGGCAGCGGCAGCCGCCCGGCTTCTCCCTTGGAGCAGTTGACGAACGATGTGCGGATGTCCTGCTCGGTCACGGCCTTCATACCGACGACGCTAACTGTGCCTATGGCCCCTAGGCAAATGATTAAGTGATGTAGGGCTATGCCTGCGTGCTCTCGGGTGCGATGGCCAACCGGTGCACGGGCGGGTGCCTGATCCCGAGACCGGGGCGCCAGGCCGCCAGGATCTGCGCGGAGGGATCGAAGAGCGGCGCCGGCAGGTCCTCGGGCCGGATCCACTTCCAGGCGCTGATGAGATGCGGTTCGGTCACCCGAGCGGCGCCGTCGTCGACGGTCACGAGTGCGGCCATCGTCACCCGGTTGATCCCGTGGACCGCGTCGTGCAGCATCGCGAACACGCGCACCTCGGGCTCGGCGGCCTCCAGCCCCGTCTCCTCCCGGAGCTCACGCACCGCCGCCGCCGCGATCGACTCGTGCGTCGGATCGACCTTGCCGCCGGGCAGTTCCCAGGTGCCGCTGTGATGCCGCCCGAGCAGGATCCGGCCCTGCCCGTCCTGCACGATCACTCCGACACCCAGCGCCGCCTGGGCCAGGGGCGGGCGGGAGTTGCGGTCGGAAACGGGCGTGGCAGCGGACTCCATGGTGCTCTCCTGACGGTGCCGGACCGGGTCGGGCGTCGAGCCTACGGGGAGGCGGACGCCCCTTGGCCGGTCATCCGGCCAGCCGCAGCGAGGTGGCCGAGACGCCGAGCCGTACGGTCTGGCCCCACGTCAGCTCCAGTGCGTCGGACTCCATGCCGTCGCCGAAGACCACCAGCCGGTCCGACTCGACGGTCAGCCGCAGACCCTGCCCGCGCCCCAGCTCGCCCGAGACGAGCGAGGTGCCCGTAGCCGGTGACGGCCAGGCCTCCCGGACGAACCAGAGCAGCCGGGGGTCGGTCGGAGCCGGCAGGGTGAGCGCGCTGCGGCGTTCCTGCCACAGGGAGCGCAGCCACCCGGTGGCGCCCGTGCCCGTGCCGACCAGGACGCCGGACGAGGCCTGTGACTCGGCGGGGGAGTCCGCGGGGCCGGTGCCGAGCCGGTAGCGGGCCGTCTGGTGTCCGGACGGGCCGAGGTAGATCTCGTTGAGGGCCAGGAGCCGCTGGGTGTCGTCGGCCACCGCCTCGACCATCGTGAGCTCGTCCGCCGTCCCGCCCGGCGCCACGGCCGCCCGCAGCAGGGCGGCCGCGTCGGCGGGCCGGTGGCGTACCAGAACACCCGGGTTGCGGCCGGGATCGGTGTCGATGCCCACGACCGGTTGGCCGGAGAGGTACTTCGCGGCGTTGGCGACCAGTCCGTCCTGGCCTACGACGACCACCACGTCCTCGGGCGCGAACAGGAACCGGTCCAGATCCGCCCGCTCCACCCGGGAGTGACGCCACTGGAGCGGGACGGCCGCCGCCACGTCGGCCAGGGCCTGCCGGGTCCGCTCGTGCCGCCGGGCCACCTCGTCGACGGACCGGCCCCGGCTGGAGAGGAAGAACGCGGCCTGTCCGTGCGTCCCGTGCCGGGCCAGCAACTCCTCGTACTCGGTGGTGCGGTGGACCAGAACCGCCCTCGGGGCCAGGCTCACGCCCGGGTCTCCGGTGCGGTCCGGCCGAGCTTGGTGAGCAGGCCCGTGAGGACATCGGGGGAGAGGGTGAGGCTGTCGATGCGCGGCAGGTTCTCGGCGAGCCGGGTGGCGGCCAGTGCGTGCAGGGTCGCGGCCTCCACCTCCCCGTGCACCCGCAGCCAGGCCGCCTGGGCCTCGGCGCGGGCCGCGCCGACCTCACGCGCCGCTTCGGCCTCGGCGCGGGCGAGGCGCACCTTGCGCGCCGCTTCGGCCTCGGCGCGCACCCCGTCGGCGGCCGCGTGCTCCTCGGCCTCGCGGCGGGTGTTGGTGCCGCGCTGCTCGACCAGCTGCTCCTCCCGGCGGGCCAGCTCGATCTGGCTGGCCAGCTCGTTCTCGGCGATCGTCCGCTCGCGCTCGACGGCCACGGCCCGGCGTTCGTACGTCGCCCGGTCGGCCTCCTGCTGGATCTGCTCGCGGGCGGGGGTGCGCAGCGCGCGTTCCACCTCGGCCTCGGGGCGGATGGCGACGACGCGCACGGCCACTACGTCGATACCGGTGGCGGGGAGCCTGGGCTCGCCGCCCAGGCCGGCCGCCACCCGTTCGCGTACCGAGGCCACGCCGTCCACCAGTGCGGCGGCCAGCGGGGTGCGGGCCAGGACGTCCAGGGTGTGCTGCTGGGCCGTCTCGGTCAGCAGCGTCGCGATCTGCTCCAGCGGGGCGCCGCGCCAGGCGCCGGTGTCGGGATCGACGGAGAAGTCGAGGCGGGCGGCCGCCTCGGCCGGATCGCTGATCCGGTAGGTGACGGTGGCCTGCACAGTGACGTCCTGGAAGTCGGCCGTGCGGGCGTGGAACGCCATGGCCAGCTCACGGTCGTTCACCGGCACCTCGGAGAGCGCGGCGCTCAGCGACCGGTACCAGAAGCTCAGCCCCGTCCCGTCGTGGGCGAGCCGGCCGCGCTTGTGGTGGCGGATGTGGGCGGTGGGCGCGGAGCGCAGATGGCGCCAGCCGAAGCGCCGGGTGATGTCGGCCATGATGGACCCCCTCGTTCTCGTCATGAAGACGATAAAGGGCTGCGCCGCATATCGTCAAGAGGACGAGAAGGAGGCGTGGAGGGTGAGGGGGAACGCGGGCGGCCGGTGACTCGGAAGTCACCGGCCGGCCGGGTTGTGCGCCGCCCCCGTCCCCACGGTGCGGCGCGGGCGGGCCGTCGTCATCCGCTGGGACGGCGGCCCACGTCTGTCAGGACCCGGGCGCGTGTGCGTCCAGGCCGAGTGCGGGAAAGACCGCGCCCTCCACGAAGCGGACGAGGAACGTCTCGTCCGCGTAGGCGCAGTCCAGCAGCGGGCGGGCGCGCATTACCCCCAGCAGCTGCGCGGAGACGAACTCCGCGGCCGGGTTGTCCGCGGCCACCTCCCCGCGCTCCACGCCGCGCGCGACCATGGCGTCGATCGCCGCCAGCTCGGGCAGGATCAGTGACTCGCGCAGCGCGCACAGCAGCTCCGGGCTCTGCAGCGCGGCATGGCTCAGGGCCAGCATCAGGGGCGTGTCGCGCCCGGAGCCCTCGCCGATGGCGCGCGCCGCCTCACGCAGGTCGCCGGCCAGCGTGCCCGTGTCGATCCGGCCGAGCAGCCCGCGCCGGGTCCCGTGCAGCGCGGCGACGACCAGTTCGGGCTTCGAGCCCCACTGGCGGTAGAGGGTGGACTTGCCGCAGCGGGAGCGGGAGGCGACCCCTTCCATGGTGAGCGACTCGTAGCCGCCCTCCCTCAGCATGTCGAGCACGGCCGTGTAGAGCTCCTGGGCCCGCTCCGGCGTGATCTTCGAGCGGCGCGACGCGGTGGCCTGCTGCGCCGAAAATTCCTGCGACGACATGCGCTTTCCCTCTCTGCGACTCTGCGACGAGGTCCATCGATACGCCAGTGTACCGATACGCCGGTGTTCCGATACGCCAACGTATCGGTACACTGGCGTATCGATACGGCGCGGATCCGTCCCTGCCACCGAACCACCGCTTCGTCAGCAAAGGGGCACCGGATGAAGTTCGCCGGTAGCAGGCCCGCCGATCGGGAGCCGGACACTTCTGCCCGACCGCCCCTCGTCCGCGAGCTTCTTCTCGTCGTAGGACTCTTCGTGATCTACAAGGTCGGCCGTCAGGCGGCCAACGGTCACGTCGACGAGGCGTTCCACAACGCCGGACGCGTCTGGGATCTCGAACGTGCCGTACACCTGCCCGGCGAGGGCGCCGTACAGGGACTGCTGCTCCACGACGAGACGCTGATCCACCTCGCGAACACCTACTACGCGACCGTGCACTTCCCGGCCACCGTGCTCTTCCTCGGCTGGCTGTACTGGCGCCGCCCGCGCCACTACGTCTGGTCGCGTCGGATCCTCGCCGTGCTGACCGGCGCCGCGCTGGCCCTGCATCTGCTGTTCCCGCTCGCCCCGCCGCGGCTGCTCGCCGCGACCGGCCTGATCGACACCGGCCAGGTCTACGGGCCGACGGTGTACGGGTCCGCGCCCGCCGCCGACTCGATGGCGAACCAGTTCGCCGCGATGCCCTCGCTGCACTTCGGCTGGGCGGTCATGGTCGGCGTCGGCCTCGTCGTCGCCACCCGCTCGCGGTGGCGCTGGCTGTGGCTGCTGCACCCGGCCCTCACGCTGCTCGTCATAGTCGGCACCGCCAACCACTACTGGCTGGACTCGATCGTGGTCGCCGCGCTGCTCTCCGTGGCCTTCGCGGCGCTGCGGCTGCCGCGCGCGGAGCCGGTCCGGGCCCATCTGCCGTGGCCGTCCACGGCCGGCGCGCCGGCCCACGCCGTCGCCGCCCCGTACGGCTCCGGCCGTTCCTCCTCGTACGCCTCCTCCGGGACCGGGCGATGAACGCCACCCTGGTCGCCGTGGCGCTGTCGCTCGTCTCCGCTGCCGCTTACGCTTCCGCGGCGGTGGCGCAGGCGCGGCTCGCCGGACGTACCCAACCCGGCACCGGGACGCTCCGGCTGCTCGGCAGCGGCGCCTGGTGGTCGGCCGTCGGGCTGAACACCGGTGGCGCACTGCTGCACGTCGCCGCGCTCAAGTACGGCCCGCTCACCCTCGTCCAGCCGCTCGGCGCGCTCACCCTGGTCGCCGCCGTACCGCTGGGCGCTCGGGCCGCGGGCCGTAAGGTCTCGACGACCGAATGGCGTGGCACGCTCCTGACCCTGCTGGGCCTGGGGGCCCTGCTGATGACCGCGGGCGGCTCAGCCCCGCACGAGACGCTGAGCATGGCCGAGGCGCTGGCCGTCGGCGCGGGGACCGTGGCAGTCGTCGGAGGTCTCAGCCGCCCGGGCGCGCGTCCGGGCCTGCGGCACGCGGCGGCCTCCGGCATCACCTCGGGCGTCGCCTCGGCGCTGACGCAGACCCTGACCGTCGCCGTCACCGACCACACCACGGGTCCGCTGTTCAGCTGGCGCCTGGTGGTCGTCGCCGTGCTGGTGTCGGCCTTCGCGATGGGTGGGCTGCTCCTCTCCCAGACCGCCTACCGGGGCGGCCTCGGCGCACCGCTCGCGGTCGTCACCCTCGCCAATCCGGTAGCCGCTGCGGCCATCGGCCTGGCCCTGCTGGGGGAGCGGTTGCAGGGCGGGACGATCAGTCTGGTCCCCGCGCTGCTGGGGGCGATGGCCGCCGTGCGGGGCGTGATCCTGCTCAGCCGCGCCCAGGCGCAGACCTCGACGGCAGCCGGGGCGGACGTGGCCCATCCGGCTCCGAACGTCCCGTCGAGGGTGGTCATCAGGAGTCCGAGGGCCGTGCTCCACCAGCAGCACGGACACCTGCGGCGGATCCGGGCCGGCCGCCTGTAGCGGTCGGACCCAGGGCCGGACCGTCGTACCTGGTAAGGGCTGTCCCGCACTTCCTGGCGGGCGCACGACGACAGCCGGGGCACCCCGCCGCGTTGTCGGAACGCCCGAATGCGTCCAGTGTGCGGGCGCCTCTCCGCCTTGCGATGCACCGCATCCGACGCCGCGCGCTGATCCACCAGGAATGGCGGGACAGCCCTTACGACCTCGTGCACGATAAGCATCGCCGCAGGTCAGCGGCGCTCGTCGTCGCGGCGCCCGAGCCTTTGACCTGCACGGATGCAGCGACGGCTCCTGTCATGCACGAGGCCGTCGGCCGAGGTCGGCGGCCGCTGCGCCGGCGTCCTCGGACAGCGCCCGGGTCAGCCAGCCGATCCAGAAGTTCTCCAGATCGATGCCACCGCGCAGCACCAGGTGGCGCAGGCGGTCCTGCGCCGCGTCCCGCCCTGGCGGAAAGTCCCGCTCCTCGATCTCCAGATACTCCGCGAGCCTGTCCCGGTGCAGCGCGAGGTGGCGGCGCAGCTCCGCGTCGAGGCCGGGCGCACCGACGACGGCTGCCGCCCGCATCCGCATCAGCAGCGGATCGCGGATCTGCTTCGGGTCCTCCGGGCGGGCGACCCAGGCGGACAGGGCCTCTCTGCCGGCGGGGAGCACCTCGTACTCCTTCTTCTGCCCCCTGGCCGGCTGGGCGGGCTCCAGCGCCCTGATCTGCCCGGCCTGCTCCAGCTTTCCCAGCTCGCGATAGATCTGCTGATGCGTGGCCGACCAGAAGTAGCCGATCGACCGGTCGAACCTGCGGGTCAGCTCCAGTCCCGACGAAGGCTTTTCGAGCAGGGCGGTGAGGATCGCGTGCGGGAGTGACATGGGGTGCATCCTAAGGATCCCCGGAGGGCCGGACGGGCGGTCCGGCCCTCCGAGGGCGTGGTCAGAGCGAGGCGGCGAGTTCCGTGCCCTGGCGGATCGCCCGCTTGGCGTCCAGCTCGGCCGCGACATCGGCGCCACCGATCAGATGCGCGGGACGCCCGGCGGCGAGCAACTCCTCGTACAGGTCCCGGCGGGGCTCCTGACCTGCGCAGAGGACGATCGTGTCGACCGGCAGCAGGTGCTGCTCACCGTCGATCGTGACGTGCAGTCCGTCGTCGTCGATCCGGTCGTAACCGACTCCCGCGATCATGGTCACGCCGCGGTGCCGGAGCTCGGTGCGGTGGATCCAGCCGGTCGTCTTGCCGAGGCCGGCGCCGACCTTGCTCGCCTTGCGCTGGAGCAGGTGAACGGTGCGGGGCGACTTCGGGCGCTCGGCGGTGCCGAGTCCGCCCCGCTCGCGGTACTCGGTGTCGACGCCCCACTGCCGGAAGAACGCCTCCGGGTCCAGGCTCGCCGCGTCCCCTCCGTCGGTCAGGAACTCGGCCACGTCGAAGCCGATCCCGCCCGCACCGACGAGTGCCACCCGGTCGCCCACCGGCGCCCCGTGGCGCAGCACGTCGAGGTAGCTGACCACGCTCGGGTGGTCCACGCCCGGGATCGCCGGCGTACGCGGGGTGACCCCGGTCGCCAGGACGACCTCGTCGAAACCGTCGAGCTCCCCGCTGCCTACCGCGGCGCCCAGCCGCAGCTCGACCTTCTCCTCCGCCAGCCGGGTGCGGAAGTAGCGCAGCGTCTCGTCGAACTCCTCCTTGCCGGGCACCCGGCGCGCCACGTTCAGCTGCCCGCCGATCTCGTCGGCCGCGTCGAAGAGGGTCACCTCGTGACCGCGCTCGGAGGCCGTCAGGGCGCAGGCGAGTCCGGCCGGACCGGCACCGACGACCGCGACGCGCTTACGGGTACGGGTCGGCGACAGGGTGAGTTCCGTCTCGTGGCACGCGCGCGGGTTGACCAGACAGGAGGTGACCTTGCCGCTGAAGATGTGGTCCAGGCAGGCCTGGTTGCAGCCGATGCAGGTGTTGATCGCGTCCGCCCGGCCCTCGCTCGCCTTGGCGACGAAGTCCGGGTCCGCCAGGAACGGACGGGCCATCGACACCATGTCCGCCCGGCCCGCAGCCAGGATCTGCTCGGCCACCTCGGGGGTGTTGATGCGGTTGCTCGTCACCAGCGGTACGGAGACGGCGCCGCGCACCTTCTCGGTGACCCAGGTGAAGGCGCCGCGCGGCACCGACGTCGCGATGGTCGGGATGCGGGCCTCGTGCCAGCCGATGCCGGTGTTGATGATCGTCGCCCCGGCCGCCTCGATCTCCCGGGCGAGCCGCACGACCTCCTCCAGCGACGATCCGCCGGGTACCAGGTCCAGCATCGAGAGCCGGTAGATCAGGATGAAGTCGCTTCCCACCCGCTCACGGACGCGGCGCACGATCTCGACGGGGAAGCGGATGCGGTTCTCGTACGCACCGCCCCAGCGGTCCTCGCGATGATTGGTCGCCGAGGCGATGAACTCGTTGATCAGGTAGCCCTCGGACCCCATGATCTCGACGCCGTCGTACCCCGCGCTCTGTGCCAGCGCGGCCGCCGTGACGAAGTCCTCGATGGTCGACTCGACCTCGTCGTCGCTCAGGGCATGCGGGGTGAACCCGCTGATCGGGGCCTGGATCGCACTCGGCGCCACCAGACCGGGGTGGTGGGCGTAGCGCCCGAAGTGCAGGATCTGCATGGCGATGCGGCCGCCCGCCGCGTGCACGGCCGACGTCACCACGGCATGCTGCGCCGCCTCCGCCTCGGTGGTCATCTTGGCGCCCCCGGGGAACGTGCAGCCGGCATCGTTCGGCGCGATGCCACCGGTGACCATGAGGCCCACGCCACCGCGGGCGCGGGCGGCGTAGAAGGCGGCCATGCGCTCGAAGCCGTTCTCGACCTCCTCCAGGCCGATGTGCATCGACCCCATCAGCACCCGGTTGGGGAGGGTGGTGAACCCGAGGTCGAGCGGGCTCAGCAGATGCGGGTACGGGCTCATGCGGGGGCTCCTCGCGCGGTGTGGTTACGCCTGTTCTAGACCACCGCCCCGCTGTTGTGCAACAAGTTGCACAATGACGTACGTCGCACTGTGTCACGGGTCACGTGCCGTTTCGGGATGCCCGGACGGCGTAACAACGTGTCCCGTCGGCACCCCGGAGCGCGGAGAGTGGTGTGCGTACTGCACCCGGGGCCCGCCTTGCGGCCGGGCCCCCGAACCCTCCCGGAGACCCCCATGGGCTGCGTCAACCGCCGTGACCTCGGCCTGCTCGTCCTTCGCGTCGGCACCGGCGCGGTGCTGGCCGCGCACGGCAGCCAGAAACTCCTCGGCTGGTTCGGCGGTGGGGGCATCGAGGGCACGACGGCCGGGATGGAGGCCATGGGCTTCCACCCGCCCAAGCACAGCGCGATCGCCGCAGGCCTCGGCGAGGCGGGCGGCGGCGTCCTCCTGGCCCTGGGTCTGGCCACTCCGGCGGCCGGGGCGGCCGCCGCGGGGGCCATGGCGGGAGCGGTGGCCGTCCACGCCCCGGCGGGGTTCTTCGCCCAGGGAGGCGGCTACGAGTACCCCGCCTTCCTCGGATTCACCGCTGCCGCGATCGGCCTGACCGGCCCCGGCCGCTACTCCGTGGACCACGCAACCCGGCACACTTTCGACCAGCCCTGGATGGTCGCCCTGGCCTTCGTGGGCAGCGCGGCGGCAGCGGCCGCCGTCGTGGGCAAGCGGGCCAAGGGGCAGGCCGCGGAGCCGGACGAGGGCTGAACCCGGGCCCGCGGGCGGCATCGGGCCTCCGGTCAGCGCAGAGACCTCCAGCGGCCTCCCTTCGACGCCGCGATCAGCTCAGGGACCGTCTCGAACTTGATCCTCGGCCGGCCGTGTTCGCGGCCCCGGGCCTGCTCGGCGCGGTCGATGGCGGCCAGCCCCCGGGCGTCGACCACCTGACGGCCGCGGCTCCGGGCCAGGCGCGCGAACGCCTTGGCCGGGTACGCGGGTGAGGGCAGCGCGCCCGCGACGGCGTCGGCCAGGAGGGTGCCGACGGTCTCGGCGGCACAGGCGCGGTTGGCCCCGATGCCCCCGGACGGACCGCGCTTGATCCAGCCGACGACGTAGCTGCCGGGCATGCCCGCCACCCGGCCCGCCTCGTGCGGCACGGTGCCGGACGTCTCGTCGAAGGGCAGCCCCGTGACCGGCAGGCCCCGGTATCCGATCGCCCGCAGGAAGAGGCCCGCGGGTATCTCCTGATCACCGGCACCGGCCGTCACACGCACCCCCTCGACCGTCGCGTCGCCGAGCACCTCCAGCGGCGAGGAGTGGAAGCGGAAGACGATACGGCGCCCCTGCGGCGGGGGCTGCGACCAGTCGACCCTCTCCCGGGGCAGCTTCCGCAGCAGGGAGGCCTTCTCGCCCTCCGCGGCCCCGTCGATCGCCGCGCCGGTGCGCGGGTCGCCGTCGTCGACCACGAGGTCCACGCCCGGCAGATGCCCGAGGGCGAGCAGCTCGGACGCGGTGCAGGCGGTGTCGTCGGGGCCGCGCCGGCCGAGCAGGACGACCTCGCGGACCTCTGAGGCCCCCAGTGCCGCCAGCGCGTGGCCGGCGATGTCGGTGCCCGCCAGCACGGCGGGATCCGTGACGAGGATGCGGGCCACATCCAGCGCGACATTGCCGTTGCCGGCGACGATCACCCGTTCCGCGGACAGCCCGACGGCCTCCGGCGGGACTTCCGGGTGGGCGTTGTACCAGGACACGAACGAGGTGGCCGGGATGCTGCCGGGCAGGTCCTCGCCCGGGATGCCGAGCCGGCGGGAGGCGGAGGCGCCGACCGCGTAGATCACCGCGTCGTGATGGGCGGAGAGCTCCTCGGCGGTGACGTCCTTGCCGGCCTCGACACCCAGGTACATCCGGACCCGGGGGTGGGAATGGAACCGTGCGAAGTTCTCTCCGACGCCCTTCGTCGCGGGGTGGTCGGGCGCCACGCCGTACCGGACGAGGCCGCCCGCCACCGGCAGCCGGTCGATCAGCGTCACCTCGGCGTCGGTGTGCAGCAGCAGGTCCTCGGCCGCGTACATCCCGGCGGGACCGGTGCCCACGACGGCCACGCGGATCGGGGCGAAGTCCGACGGCAGGCTGCGGACGAACGACGGCTCGCCCCAGGCATGGAAGTTCGGCCCGGCGGCCGGCTGCGGCACCCGGCCCGCGTAGTACGCCGCGTTGATGCCGGCGTACTCC
This sequence comes from Streptomyces sp. NPDC005761, assembly GCF_040630635.1. Classification (NCBI taxonomy): domain Bacteria; kingdom Bacillati; phylum Actinomycetota; class Actinomycetes; order Kitasatosporales; family Streptomycetaceae; genus Streptomyces; species Streptomyces sp. NPDC005761. The sequence goes on from NZ_JBEXXX010000034.1 coordinate 37,990, forward strand.
TTCTGCGCCCCGAAGAGACTGTCCACCGGGAAGATCGCGTCGACGGGGCAGGCGTCGGCGCAGGCACCGCAGTCGATGCAGGTCGCCGGGTCGACGTAGAGCATCTCCGTGCTGCCGAAGGCCTGTTCCTCCGGCGTGGGGTGAATGCAGTTGACGGGGCACACGGCGACGCAGGTGGCGTCGCTGCAGCAGGTCTGGGTGATGGCGTAGGTCATCGCGTCAGCTCGGGCTCTCGGCTCGGGTCAGGTCGGGGCGGCGCGCTCGCGGGAGGCAGGCTCGGATCAGGCCGGTACGGCGCGCTTGCGGAAGGCGGGCTCGGGTCAGATCAGATGGGCGCGCTTGTAGAAGAACAGGGCAGGTTTGGTCAGGAGGCGCGCCGAGGCCAGGAACTCCATCAGGCCCGAACAGCTGGAACGCATCAGGGACTTGTGGTGTTCGTTCGCCTTGGCCTCGGCCAGGGCGCGGGCGCTGTCGAGCCCCGCGTTCGCGTAGACGTCCCGGTTCACCATGCTGGTGACGATGTAGTACGAGGCGATGGCGACCACGAGCGAGTTGATCCGTCGGCGCAGCGGTCCGGCGGTGCGCAGGCGCCTGCGGGTCTCGTCGCGGGCGAACTTCATGTGCCGCGACTCCTCCACCACGTGGATGTTGTTGATCGTCCGGACGAACGGGGCGACCCGCTCGTCGCGCATCCAGTCGCGCTGCATCACGTCGAGCACCTCCTCCGCCACGAGGATCGCCGCGTACGCGGCCTCGCCGAACGCAAGTGTCTTGAAGGCGCGCCCCAGTTCGACCACCGGGCGGCGGGGCCGGTAGGCCGGTGCGCCCAGCTTCGCGGCGCCGCGCGCGAACATGATGGAGTGCCGGCACTCGTCGGCGACCTCGGTGAGCGCCCACTGGAACCGCGGGTCCGTGGGGTCCTTGGCGTACATGTCGCGCAGCACCATCTGCTGCAGGATCATCTCGAACCAGATGCCGGTGCTGGCGACCGAAGCCGCCTCCTGGCGTGTCAGTGCCCTGCGCTGACTCTCGGTCAGCTCCTGCCAGTACGCGGTGCCGTAGAGGGTGCTCCACTCCGGGCTCGCGCCGTGGTGACCGGTATCCAGCGGCGTGTTCCAGTCCACCTCGGTGGCCGGGTCGTAGGACAGCTTCGCGGCCGATTCGAGCAGGCGCCGGGCGACGTCCTGCTCTGCGAGCCGGTCCTGGTCCTCCGGTCGGACGGTGCTGCTTGCCATGCTGCGACTCCTCGCATCGAGACAGATCGACCCGACGGCACCCCGGCCTCTTCTCTCATCCCGTGCCTGTCCGATGAGATCGACGGCCGCCGGGGCCCGCCCCCGCTTGTTAGACGTCACGTCTAGCAAGCTGTTAGACGGAAGGTATAGCAAGACGGTGTCGCGGGCCTACCCCCGCGTAGGGAATCCGTACGATCTCTCCACGACGAAACGCGCTCGGGGGACGTAGGACGCACTCGACCGGTGCTCCGGGACAGCCCGCATACGCCCCGGCACAAGCGGGAATGCGCAGGATCGTCCGGCCGACGCCGCCACGAACGGGCCGCCGGACCTGACGGCGGGCCGGGGACGGAGGGCGCCTGGCCCCGGCCCCGCGATGCGGTTCAGGCCACGAGCAGGCGGAGGCTGAGATCGGCCGCGTCCAGCCCGGCGAGGTCGCTGTTGCGCTCGGCCCACCGGCCCGATTCGAGGTCCTCGTCGAGGGACCGTACCGCCCGCTGCTCGGCCTGCGGACCGACCCGCGTCCACACGGACATCGCGCGCCGCACGCGCTCCTCCAGATACGCCCCCGGCCGGCGCCAGTACGCCTCGAACAGGCCGTCGGTGCAGTCCCACGGTACGGGCACGGGCTCGACGCGGGCGCTGATCGCGCCGGCCATCTCGGCAAGCGAGGGGAACCCGGCGAGGACGGAGGCGAACTCGGGGAGGTAGTCGCGGGTGAGCCAGAACCGGTCCTGCCATCCCGGCTCGTCCGTGTCGAAGGTGAGTACCACCACGCGGCGGGCCACGCGCCGCATCTCGCGCAGTCCCGCCACGGGGTCCCCCCAGTGGTGAACGGTGGAGACGGCCATCGCGACGTCGAACGAGCGGTCCTCGAACGGCAGGCTCTCCGCGGCGGCGGCCACGCACGGGGCCGAGCCGTCGGGCCGCTGTCCCCGCATGACCGCCGATGGCTCCACCGCGGTCACCTGGCGATCAGCAGGTTCGTAGGAGCCGGTCCCGGCCCCGACGTTCAGCACCGTCCGTGCGTCCCCGAGCGCGTCCCAGATCTGCGCGGCGATCCGCGGCTCGGTGCGCCGTGTCGCGGTGTAGGCGCCGCCGATCGCGTCGTACAGCCGTGCACCGAGCATCTCCAGTTGCTCCTCCGGTGTCACCTTCAGTCCCTTCGCCCGTGCCTCGAGTTCACCATCGATGGCCGCCACCATGGCGTCGGCGCGATCACGCCGCTCCAGCAGCAGGCCGCGCAGCCGGCGCAGGTGCGCGACCGCGTCGGTGGACGGGTCGCCCACCAGTTCCGCTGTCTCCCGCAGCCCGAAGCCCAGCCGCCGGTAGGCCAGTACCTCCCGCAGCCGCTCCACGTCGCCCGCCGAGTAGGCCCGGTATCCGGCCGGGGTCCGTGCCGACGGCCGGACGAGCCCGATCGCGTCATAGTGATGCAGCGTGCGGACGCTCACCCCGGCCAGCTCGGCCACACGCCCCACGGTCCAGTGATCTTCCACGGCTCCGACTATGCAGCCTGACGCCACGTGAGGGTCAAGAGCCGCACTCGCTGCGGCGGGAACCGGGATGCGGAGCGCACAGGTGAAGCGGCGTCGGATCCCGGCCGGGCCCGGCCGCACCCCCTCAAGTGCACGGCAGCGCCCCGGGCCGGACCGGCGTACACGCCCCGGGGACCGCTTCGTCCGCTACGAAGAAGGGCTGTCCGTGACCGCGGAAGGGACCGGCGCGCCCGCGGGTGCCGCCGACGTGCGCGCCTGCCGCCACGGCAGGAGAAGCGCACTCGCCATGCACAGCAGACCGGCGACGAGCAGTGCGCCGCGCACTCCCATCGCATCGGCGACGATGCCACCGACGATCATGAAAGCGGCCTGGCACACCTTCGCGCCTACCGACCAGGAGGTGCCGACACGAGACATGAGCGCGTCCGGTGTGGCCTCCATCCGATAGGTGAGGAACGACGGATTGAAGACGCCGGCGGCGAGGAGCAGGCCGAAGTCAGCGGCCACGATGGTGAACACGCCGACGGCCCCGGCCGGTGCCAGCGGCAGCAGGACCATCCAGAGCGTGCGCACGACACCTGACAGCAGCAGCGTGCGCCGCTGCCCGAACCGCCGGGTGAGCGGTGGCGTCAGCCGTGAACCCAGCACGCCGCCCAGGCACGGCAGACCCAGTGCCAGTCCGTACTGCCACGGCGTCAGGCCGAGGTCACGCAGCATCAGGACGGCCATCAGCGGTGATGCCATCATGACCGAGCCGCCGAAGAGCAGCGCATTGAGGAACAGCGGGCGCAGGCCCGGATGCCGCAGGAGGTGCTGCCAGCCGGCGGCGATCTCGTGGCCCGGGCGAGAAGTGGCGGCGCGGGCCGGTGGCTGCGGTTCGGGCAGCCGGATGCGACGGATTCCGAGGGCCGATCCGAGGAAGGACAGAGCGTCGGCCACCATCGTGGCGGCAGCGCCCAGCACTCCGATCAGGATCCCTCCGACGGGCGGACCGGCGCTGACGCTGATCCAGTTAGTGGTCTCGAACAGGCTGTTGGCGGACAGGCGGTGCTCGGGCAGGACGAGTGCCTTGAGGTGCGCGCCACTTGCCGCATCGAACGCGATGGACGCCGCCGTCTGCAGAACACCGACGACACACAGCTGGGCGAAGGTGAGCCCGTCGAAGGCCATGGCGACCGGGACGCTCACCAGCACGGCGCAGCGGGCCAGATCGGCGGTGATCATGACCGGCCGCTTGCGCCGGTGCTCGATACGTACACCGAGCGGCAGGGCGATGACGGCACTGGCCACGGCAGACATCGCGGCGAGCAGGGAGACCTGGAACGCCGAGGCATGCAGCACCAGGAGGGCGATCAGCGGCAACGCCCCCATGCCGACGGCACTGCCCGCCGCACTGACCGCGTAGGCGCCCCACAACCGCCGGAAATCCCGCCCGAGCGCGCTGTGCCGTAGCAACCGGACCCTCCCCGATGTGAAGGGACTCAGCGTAGTGGCCCGGACCGCTCACCACTCCTGCTCACGCCTTTGCCGGAGGCACCTCGGCGCCGGGGCCGGAGACCGGCACTCAGCCTCTCAGCCGCGAGTACGCCGCCGCAGGACCTGGAACACCACCACCGCGAAGAGCACGGCCGCCGCGGGTGCCGCGGTCTTCCTGAGCAGGACGGGCAGTGCGGCCGCGCCGAGGTCGATGGCCTCCGGCTCGGGTGCGGGCCCGCCCCGGAGGGTCTCCGCGGTGTTCGCCGGCGACGGGACGGGCCCGGCATTGCGCAGCAGGTCCTCCAGCCGGGTGGCGAACTGCTGGACGATGCGGTCGCCGACCTCGGTCATGATGCCCCGGCCGAACTGCGCCGGCCGCCCGGTGATGTCGAGGTCCGTGCGTACGCGCACCACGGTGCCGGCCGGCGCGGCGCTCAGCGTCGCGGTGACCCGGGCCGAAGCGGTGCCCGCGCCGCGGGTCTCGTTTCCGCTGAGGTCGAGGAACATCGACCGGGCGGATCCGTCGCGGGTGACGGTTCCCTCGCCGCGGTAACTCATCTGCACCGCACCGACCTTGACCTTGACGCGGCCGGTGAAGGAGTCGCCGTCGAGGGTGTCCAGCACGGCGCCGGGCATGCAGGGCGCGACCCGGTCGAGGTCCTGGAAGAGCCTCCAGGCGTCATCGAGGCCGGCGGGGACGGTGAAGGAGTGGTCCAGCTGCATGGTTGTCCAATCAGGGGGCGACCGGCTCCGGATGTGGAGCCGGTTCGGGTGGGGGCGGACTCAGGCGTCGGCTGCCGCACGGATCAGCGCGCGCACCCGGCTCGGTGAGAGGGGGCCGCGGCGGACGACCACGCCGAAGGGGCGCAGCGCGTCCTCGACGGCGCCGGCGAGTACCGCCTGGGGCGCGATCGCGCCGCCTTCGCCGAGTCCCTTGACGCCGAGGTCGTTCATGGGGCTCGGGGTGAAGATCTCGTCCATGTCGAGATCGGGGATCTCCGAGGACGTGGGCACCAGGTAGTCCATGTACGTGCCGGTGCGGGGCTGGCCGTCGGGGCCGTAGACCATCTCCTCGTACAGGGCCCCGCCGATGCCCTGCGCGATGCCGCCGGTGACCTGCCCTTCCGCGATCATCGGGTTGACGATGTTGCCCGCGTCGTGGACGACGACGTAGTGCAGGATCTCGATCTCGCCGGTGTGCTCGTCGACCTCCACGACGGCTGCGTGCGCTCCGCTCGCGACAGCGAAACCCGGTGGGCGGAAGTGGACGGTCTCGCTCAGCTCGGCCCCGTGCCGGCCGTCGGTGGGCTCGGGAACGCCGGGCAGCGGCGCCTGCCCGGCGAGTTCCGCGAGGGTGATGGAGGGGCCACCACGCTTCTCGGCCGACACGATCCCGTCCCTGAGGACGAGGTCACCCGTGTCGACACCGAGGCGACGGGCGGCCGCCTCGACGATCCTCTCGCGGACGAGCAGGCCGGCCCGGTGCGTGGCGTTTCCGGCGTTGACCAGGGCGCGGCTGGCGATGGTGCCCACGCCGAACGGGGTGGCGTCGGTGTCGCCGCCGACCACGTCGATGACATCGATCGGCACTCCGACGGCGTCGGCGGCGATCTGCGCCATCGAGGTGCGGTGCCCCTGCCCCTGGGAAGGGGCACCGATGGCGAGCCGCACCCGGCCGCTGGGGACGATGTCGATGCGGGCGGTCTCGAAGGGCCCGAGGCCGGTTGCCTCTATGTACATGGCGAAGCCGATGCCGAGGTGCTTGCCGTCGCGGGCGCCCTCGCGTTGCCGTTCGCGTACCCGCTCGACGTCGGCCTTCGCGACGGCGCGGCGCAGGAGTTCGGGAAAGTCCCCGGAGTCGTAGGACTGCGGACTGCCCGAGCGGTCCACCAGGCCGGTCGCATACGGCATCTCCTCGGGCCGCACCAGGTTGCGCGCCCTCAACTCCTCCGGCTCGATGCCGAGTTCCGCCGCCAGCCGGTCCATGGCCCGCTCCATGGCGAAGACCGTCTCCGGCCGTCCGGCGCCCCGGTAGGGCGTGGCGAAGGTGGTGTTGGTGAGCACGCCGACGACGTCGATGTGCACGTTCGGCACGCGGTAGGGGCCGAGCAGGTGGCACAGCGAGTTGTACGGCACGACCAGGCCGGTCATGTTGTACGCGCCGAAGTTGACGGTGATCCGGTCGCGCACCGCGACGATGTGGCCTTCCGCGTCCGAGGCGAGTTCGATGTGATGGATCTGTTCGCGCGCGTGCGAGGACGCGGTGAGGTTCTCGTTGCGGTCCTCGCGCCACAGCACGGGTCGGCCGAGACGCCGGGCGGCGTGCGGCACGAGGAGTTCCTCGACGTAGAGGATGCCCTTCTGACCGAAGCCGCCGCCGACGTCGGCGGCGATGACGTGGACCGCGGCGGATTCGAGGCCGAGGGTGTGGGCGAGGGCGTCCCGGAGCCGGTGCGGGGTCTGGGTGCCCGACCAGACGGTGAGCCGGCCGCTGTACGGATCGACCTGGGCCGAGACGGCGCGGGTCTCGATCGGGGACGCGACGTACCGGTGGGCCTCGAACCGCTCGCTCACCACGGCGTGCGCGCCGGCGAACGCCTTTTCCGGGTCGCCCACGCGGGTGGCGACGGCGACCGCGGTGTTGTCCGGGAGGTTCTCGTGCAGCCGGGTCGCGTCCTTGCCCCGGGCGTGCTCGGGGTCGACCAGCACCGGCAGCGGGGCGTACCGCACGTCGACGAGTTCCAGTGCGTCCTCGGCGAGATAGCGGTTCTCGGCGAGGACGACGGCGACGGGCTGACCGACGTAGAGGACCTTCTCGCGTGCGAGCAGCGGCATGGGAGTCATCCGGACCAGCGGATCAAGGAGTTCGGCGAGGCCGGGCGGGGTGCGCAGTTCCTCCTTGTTCAGCATCGCGGGCAGGTCTGCCACGTCGTCGCCGGTCCACACGGCGACGACGCCGGGTGCGGTCAGGGCCGCGGTCACGTCGATCGACTCGATGCGGGCGTGGGCGTGCGGGCTGCGAAGGAAGGCTGCCTCGACGGCGCCGGGGAGGGCGACGTCGTCGACGTAGCGGCCGTTGCCGCGCAGCAGCCGGTCGTCCTCGACGCGGGGGACGGACCGGCCGATCCACCGGCCGGCGCCGTCGGAGTTGTCGTTGCCGGACCGGTGCCGGTCGGACGGGTGGGACATACGGGTCACTCCCCGAATCGCTCGTCGAGTGCCTGGCACACGGCACGGCGGATGTTGCGGTAGCCGGTGCACCGGCACAGGTGCCCGCTGAGCGCGTCGGCGACCTGTTCCTCGTCGGGGCGGCCGGGCTGCTCGGTCAGGGCGGTCGCCGTCATGACGAAACCGGGTGTGCAGAAGCCGCACTGCATTCCGTGGCACTCGTGGAAGGCCCGCTGCACGGGAGTGAGCGGGGCGTCGGCGGGAGCGAGTCCCTCGACCGTGCGGAGCTCGGCCCCGTCGCACTGCACGGCCAGGGTCAGACAGGCGCGCACCGGTTCGTCGTGGACGAGGACGGTGCAGGCTCCGCAGACCCCGTGTTCACAGCCGACGTGGGTGCCGGTCAGACCGAGCCGGTCCCGCAGGAAGTCGCTGAGCAGCAGCCGTGACTCGACCTGGGCGGTGACGGCCTGCCCGTTGACGGTGAGGGTGATCTCGTGCCAGGCGGAGGGCTCGGCGAGCGGCGGGGTGCGCGCGACGGGCGGGGCGGGGACATGGGGGGTCATCAGCAGCGCTCCCAGGCGGTGGTGCAGGCGCGGACGAGGAGGTGGGCGGCGCCTTCGCGCCGGTACTCGGCGGTGGCGTGGACGTCGTCGGCAGGGGTGAGGCCGGACAGCGCGGCACGCGCCGCGGCAGCGAGCGCCTGTTCGCCGACGTCGCTGCCGACGAGGGCGTCCTCGGCGGCGGGCAGGCGGACCGGCACGGGCCCCGCCCCGCAGAAGACCAGGCGGGCGGCGCGGGCGGTGCTCGTGGCGGGGTCCCGTTCCAGGACGACGGCCACGCCGACGGTGGCGAAGTCGCCGTGCCTGCGGGTCAGTTCTTCGAAGGCCCAGCCGCGGTGTGCGGGTTGTGGCGGGAACACGACCTCGGTGAGGAGCTCGTCCGCCTCGACAGCCGTGGAGAAGGTGGCGACGAAGAAGTCCTCGGCGCCGACCGTCCGGGTGCCGCGCGGCCCGGTGATCACGAAGCGGGCATCGAGGCACAGTGCCGCGGTGGGAAGTTCGGCGGCCGGGTCGTGATGGGCGAGGCTGCCGCAGACGGTGCCGCGGTGGCGTATCTGAGGGTGACCGATGTGGCCGATGGCGGCGGCCAGGAGCGGCCAGCCGTCCCGTACCGCGCTGTCGGCGGCGGCGCGGGACTGTCGTACCGCGGCTCCGACGTGGAGGCTGCCCGACTCGTCCACGTGGATGCGGCCGAGTTCGGGGATGCGGGTGATGTCCACGAGCAGCTCGGGCCTGGCGAGGCGCATGTTCAGCATGGGAATCAGGGACTGGCCGCCCGCGACGACCTTGACCTCCCGTTCGGCGTCGGCGAGCAGGGCGATCGCTTCGCCGACGGTGCCGGGAGCGGTGTAGTCGAACGATGTGGGTTTCAACCGCCGCCACCGAACCTCTCGTGTCGTCGTCGCACCGTGGCGTTCGGCACGGGCGACTTATCTAGTACCTGAAATAATTGACATTAAAGTTTCTTTTTGGCAAGAGGCTGACCGAAAAAACTCGCTGTCCAGGGAGGGCGATGCGCCACACGGGGCGGCAACACGCGGCCGCTGACTCTGCGGCCGGCTTCGGGTACCCCGATGTGACTGGTTCTGAACGAGTGTTTTTATGAACACCCGTTCAAAGTGAACGCTCGTTTAATATGGACTCCGTGCATCCAGAGGACAACGACCGTCGACAACGGGCGAAGAGCCCCACGCCACGGACCGGCCGGGCAGCGGGGCCGGCCGGGCAGGCGTCACAGCGCCGTCCGGGCTCGCACGACCCGGAGGGCAATCGTCGCGCGGTTCTCGAAGCGGCCCGGCGACTGTTCGGCGCACATGGGTACAGAGGTGTGGGCGTGCGCGCCGTCGCGGCCGAGGCGGGAGTGACTCCCGGTCTGGTGATGGCGTACTTCGGCACCAAGGACGGGCTGTTCCGTGAAGCTGTGGGTGGCGGGTCGGGCGTCACCGGCGACGTGCTGTCGGCCACTGCTGCCGACAAGGCCGAGCTGCCCGCGGCACTGGCCCGCGCCTACCTCGACCGGTGGGACCGCCTGCCGGCCGACGACCCCTGGCCCGCGCTGATCCGCTCGGCCGTCAGCCATGCTCCGAGCGCCGAGCTGTTGCGCACGATCCTGGAGACGCAGGTCGGTGAACCCCTCGCGCGTCTGCTCGGTGACTCGGCCGATGCGGAGGTACGTGCCGCCGTCATCCGGAGTGTCCTGTTCGGCGTGATCATGGAGCGCTACCTCTTCGCGCACGAACCGGCGGCGTCCGTCCCGACGGAGGAACTGGCCCCGGTGCTGACGGACGTGCTCGTCACCGCCTTCGGTGATGTCCTGGACGCCGTACACCGACCTGCACAGAACGGGACGGCGGATGGCGAGGCCCCCCGAGGTCATGCTGCCCCGGCCGCGCCGACGCCCGTACACCCCGCGGACCCTGGCCCGGACCTCTCGGGCCCGGCGGCGGACGAACGTCCCGCCGCGCTGTTCGCGCGACTGAACGAGTGTGCCGCCGTCCATCAGGAGCTGATCGGCAGAACCCTGCGTGAGTACGGCATCAGCCTGCCCGCCTACGACGTGCTCGCCGCCCTCCGCGATGCGGGCGAGCCCTACCGGCGGACCACGGGCGAGGTGGCGGCAGCCGGCAGGGCCCGCGCCGGTGGCCTCACCCAGCATGTGGACCGCCTGGAGGCGACAGGTCTGATCCGGCGGGAGCGCGACGCGGACGACCGGCGCATCATCTGGCTGTGTCTCACCCCGGAGGGTCTCGAACTGGCCGACAGCGTCCGCTCCGTCCGGTCGGCCCAGGAGCAGGAACTGCTCGCCGGCCTGGGTCCCGCAGACCGCCGTCGGCTCTCCGGCCTGCTCGGCGCTCTGGGAAGAGGGCTGGGGGCCGGTGTTCAGGAGCGCTGACGGCTCGCCGTCATCGGCCCGGCCCCGCAGACATCGCCGTCACCGGCCCGACCCGGGCGACAGCACCGAGCCGCTCGCCCTTCGAGCGCGGCGCCCTGCCGGTGCCGAGGGCGCCCGGCACCGGCGTCACACCGCTTCCGGGCGTCCTGCGCCGCTTCCCGGCACCGCGCCGGCGGCCGGACGCGGGCCTTTGCCGACGGCCGCCACGGGCGCTTCGGTGGCCGTCCTCTCCGGCCGCCCGGCCGATCGGCTCGGCCGGCGGTGATCACCGCTTGGCGGCCACGAAGCCCCACTGGTCGACCGGCTCGCCGACGGCGGGCTCGTCGGGACGCCAGAGGCTGATCGAGCCGAAGCCCGGCTCCACCAGTTCGAGCCCGTCCGCGAAGGTCCCCATGATCTCCTTGGGGCGCGAGATGTACGGCATGGCACCGCCACTGGCGTACTCGTCGGACCCGGCCTGCGTCTCCGGGGTCTCGATGGTGTCGCACAGCATCAGGTAACTGCCCGCGGGCAGCGCGTCCAAGTAGCTGCGGAGCAGCGCGGCGGCCTCGCCCGAGTCCGCGACGTGTCCCAGCGTGGAGAGCACCATCACGGCGACCGGCTGGTCGAGGTCCAGCGTCCGGGCGGCCTCGCGCAACACGGTCTTCGCGTCCGTCAGGTCCGCGTGCACGTAGTCCGTCGCCCCTTCGGGCCGGCTGGTCAGGAGGGCGCGTGCGTGAGCCAGGACGATCGGGTCGTTGTCCACGTACACGATGCGTGCCGTCGGTTCGACCCCCTGCGCCACCTCGTGCGTCGCGTTCGCCGTCGGCAGGCCGGTCCCCAGGTCCAGGAACTGCCGTATCCCCGCCTCACCGGCCAGAAAGCGCACCGCTCGCGCCTGGAACGCCCGGGAGGCGCGCGCTATCTCGATGATCTGCGGGTACAGCTCCTCCATCGTTGCCCCGAGCCGGCGGTCCACCTCGTAGTTGTCCTTGCCGCCCAGCCAGTAGTTCCACACCCGCGCCGAATGCGGCGTGCCGGTGTCGATCCCGTCCACCGGCGTCCGGATGTCCTGCTTGTCAGTCATCGGCCCTCTTCATGTCGCACATCAGGTGCGCGGACGACCCCCGTACCGCGCACGCCCATGCTTCCTCACCAGCATCGTCCGCACCAGTCCGTCAGGGGAGCAACTGCCTTACGAGGACGCGGAGGCAGGGTCGGGCACACCCCGGCTCCTTCGGGTGTCGACCCGTCAGCCCGTCGTCGTGAGCGGCCCTCGGCCCCGAGGACCGGCGCCCGGGGGCCACAGAAGTTCCCGGCCCACGACGAGCCCCCGCGGGCCGCGTCACCGCACAGGTGCCGGCGCGTACAGGGTCTCCTCCTCCGGGACGTGCGACGTGTCGCGGCGCGCCAGCAGCCAGTACAGGAGCGCGGGGACCACCAGGCCCACGATCCAGGAGATGTCGGCGCCGCCCAGCGGTTCCACCAGCGGCCCGGTGTAGAAGTGTGTCGCAAGGAAAGGGAGTTGGGCCAGGATGCCCAGCCCGTAGACCGTGAGGGCGTCCCAGCGCCACGCGCCGTAGCGGCCCCCCGGGTCGGAGAGCGCCGGGATGTCGTACCGCTCCCGCGAGATCAGGTAGTAGTCGACGAGGTTGATGGCCGACCACGGCGTGAAGAACGTCAGCAGGAACAGCAGGAAGTCCTTGAAGGACGTCAGGAAGCTGTCCTTGCCCAGCAGCGCCACCACCGTCCCGGCGACCATGATGAGCCCGATGTACGCGGCCCTGCCGCGTGGCGACAGCGTCTTCTGGCCGCGGAAGCCGCTGATGCCGGTCACCATCGACATGAAGCCGCCGTAGGTGTTCAGCACGTTGATGGTGAGCTTGCCGAGCGCGATCACGAAGTACAGGAACGACGCGACGAGGCCGGTGCCGCCCAGGGCGACCACGTATCCGACCTGGTTCGCGAGGAACGCGTCGCCCGCGCTCGCCGCCACGAGCACTCCGAAGGTCATCGACCACTGCGAGCCGAGCGCCGACCCCGACAGGGTCCACCAGAAGGTGGCACGCCCCGACGTCGTACGCGGCAGATAGCGCGAGTAGTCCGCGACGTACGGCCCGAAGGCGAGCTGCCAGGATGCCGCGAGCGACACCGCGAGCAGGAACATCGGCAGGTCGAAGTGCGCGTCGCCGAGCAGCGCCGACACGTCCACCCGGTCCAGGAGGCGGACGCCCAGGTAGAGGAAGGCGAGCGCGCAGACCACGCTCGCCACCCTTCCCAGGACGTGGATCACGCGGTAGCCGATCGCCGCCGTCACCGCGGTGACGAGCGCGAAGACGATGATGCCGGTGGTGTCGTTCGTGTGCGTGAGCTCGGCGGTGGCCTGTCCGGCGAGGACGCTGCCGCTCGCGAAGAAGCCCACGTACATGAGGATGACCAGGAGCAGGGGGACGACCGCGCCGCGCACCCCGAACTGGGCGCGGGACTGGATCATCTGGGGCAGGCCCAGCTTCGGGCCCTGGGCGGAGTGCAGGGCCATGACGGCCCCGCCGAGCAGATTGCCCAGCAGGAGGCCGACCCCCGACCACACCACGTCACCGCCGAAGACGACGGCGAGTGCGCCGGTGACGACCGCCGTTATCTGGAGGTTGGCGCCCAGCCAGAGGGTGAACTGACTGAACGGCGTTCCGTGCCGTTCCTCATCGGGGACGACGTCGATGGAGCGACGCTCCACCAGGTCTTCAGCTGACATGACTCGGTTACCAGGCCTTCCGGTGGTGTGTTCCGCTGATCGGTCCTGCTCCGCTACTTCTTGATCCCGTGCCGCGTCGCCCAGTCGTTCGCGACGTCCTCCGGATCCTTCTTGTCCTTGTCGACCAGGCGGTTGAGCTCGGTCAGGTCCTTGGTCGACAGCGCGCTGCCGAGACGGGCGAGCGCCTTGCGGACCGTCGAGTCGGCCTTGCGGTCGGCTATGAGGGGGACGACGTGCTGGCCCGGCACCAGGTTCTTGGGGTCGGTGAGCACGACCCAGCGCTCGGCCACGATGTCGGTGTCCGTGGTGAACAGGTTCGCGACGTCCACGTCACCCTTCCTCAGGGCGCCCTTGACCAGCGGCCCGGAGGAGTCGAGGGACTTGAACTCCTTGAACTCCACGCCGTACACGTCCTTGAGGCCCACCGCGCCCACGGCGCGCTTCTTGACCTCGGGCGCCGCGCCGATGACGAGCTTGCCGTTGTGCTTCGCGAGGTCGGCGAGGGACGTGAGGCCGTAGGTGGCGGCGGTCTCCCGGGTGACGACGAAGGCGTCGGAGTCCTCGGCCGTGCCGTAGGGCAGGATCTGCAGCCCGCGCGGCAGGGCCATGGCGAGGGCGTTCTGCATCTCGCCCTCCTCCGTGGCCGTGGCCTCGGCGTCGAGGTAGTGCAGCAGGGCGCCCTGGTACTCGGGCAGGAGGTCGATGTCCCCGCCCTTGAGGGCGGGGATGAGGATCTCGCGGGTGCCCAGGTTGGGACGGACCGTCGTCTTCACGCCGGCCGCTTCGAGGGCGGCGGCGTAGAGGTACCCGAGGACCTGGTTCTCGGTGAAGTTGGCGGTGCCGATGGTGACACCGTCCTTGCTGGAGCCTCCGCCGCCACCGCCGGACCCCTGTCCGTCGAGCGAGGTGATTCCGCCGCCGCAGGAGGCGAGCGCGGGAACGGAGGCTGCGGCGAAGAGTCCGCCGAGAAGAGTTCTGCGGTTCATCGTGGTTGCTCCTGGGCCTATTTGGCGGGGCGGTGGCGAAAGAGGAGGTGCTGGAGCGCGGAGAGGGCGAGATCGAGTGCGACGGCGACGACCGCCACGAGCACGGCACCGCCGAGCACCTGCACGAGGTCGCGCTGGGCGAGCCCGTCGAAGACGTACCTGCCGAGCCCGCCGAAGGAGACGTACGCGGCGATGGTGGCGGTCGCGACGACCTGGATGAGTGCCAGTCGGAGCCCGGTCATGATCAGGGGGAGCGCGAGGGGCAGCTCGACCTGGAGGAGGACCTGGTGCCCGCGCATCCCCTGGCCGCGCGCCGCATCCCGCACCTCGGGGTCCACCGCGGTCATCCCGGCGTACGTGTTCGTCACGATGGACGGCACGGCGAGTGCCACGAGCGCGATGTAGACGGGCCACATCGACAGCCCGCTGGCGAGGAAGACCAGCACGACGAGCCCGACCGTGGGCAGCGCGCGCCCGAAGCTGGACAGGTTGATGGCGAGGAAGGCGCCGCGCCCCGTGTGCCCGATGAGCAGGCCGATCGGCAGCGCGATGGCCGCGGCGACGAGGGTGGCGATCAGCGAGTACTGGAGGTGCTCGGCGAGGCGGTGCCCGATGCCGTCCGGGCCGGCCCACTGCTCCCCGTCGACCAGCCAGGCGCCGAGGTCCTTGAAGAGTTCGTACATGAGGTCAGGCCCCCTGCTTCTGCCGGCGGGTCCAGGGAGTCAGGACGTACTGGAGGGCGACGAGAGCGGCGTCCGCGACGAGCGCGAGAAGCAGGGTCAGGACGACGCCGACGATGACGGGGGTGGGGAAGTTGCGCTGGAACCCGTCCGTGAACAGCTGCCCGAGTCCGCCGTCGCCGATGTAGGTGGCCACGGAGACGAGGGAGATCGCCATCACCGTCGCGATCCGCACGCCCGCCATGATCACGGGGAGGGCGAGCGGGAGCTCGACGGTGAGCAGGGTGCGCAGCGGCCGTGTGCCCATGGCCTTCGCGGCTTCCTTGGTCCTGGCGGGGACGGAGTCCAGACCCTCGACGGTGTTCCGCAGGAGCACCACGAGCGTGTAGACCGTCAGGCCGATGACGGTGGTGGTGCGGGTCAGCCCGCTGACCGGCAGGAGGAGTACGAAGACGGCAATGGACGGGATGGTGAACAGGACGTTCGACAACCCGAGGAGCAGTCCGCGCAGTTGGCGTACCCGGTGTGCGACGACGGCCAGGGGGAGCGAGATGAGCAGACCGAGGAGTACGGAGGTGAGGGCGGCCTGGAGGTGGGAGATGGCCAGGGTGGTGAGATCACCGGTGTGGTCGGATATCCACGACCAGTCGACGGTCATGCGGTCACCGTGCCGGCCGCGCTGTGCGCGCGGCCCGCGCTCTCGTGGATGTCCTCCCGGGACGTCACACCCGTGAGGACGCCGGCCGCGTCGACCCGTGCGACCAGCCCGCTCGGAGCGGCGATCGACTCGTTGAGCGCCGAGAGGAGCGAGTCCGTGTCCCGCAACGGCCGGACCGGGGTCTCCACGTCTCTCTCGGTGTCGCGCCAGGCCAGCGGCCTGCGGGCGGCGTCGAGGGCCAGCTGCCAACGGGTGCCTTCGGGGGCAGGCCCCTGGGGGACCTGCGCGAGTGTGGACAGGGACAGCAGTTTCAGGCCGCGCTCGGCGCCCAGGAAGTCCGCGACGAACGCGTCCGCGGGACGGGCCAGGAGTTCGGCGGGGCCGGCGCACTGGACGAGGTGGCCGCCGGTGCGGAAGACGGCTATGCGGTCACCGAGCCGGACGGCCTCGTCGATGTCGTGGGTGACGAAGACGATGGTCTTGTTCAGCTCCCTCTGGAGACGCAGCAACTCGTCCTGGAGCTGGGTGCGGACCACGGGGTCGACGGCGCCGAACGGCTCGTCCATGAGGAGGACCGGCGGGTCCGCGGCGAGTGCGCGGGCCACACCGACCCGCTGCTGCTGGCCGCCGGAGAGCTGGTGCGGGTAGCGCTTCCCGGCGTCGGAGGAGAGGCCGACCGTCTCCAGGAGCTCGGCCGCCCGCGTCCGCGCCTTCCTGCGGCCCCAGCCGAGCAGCAGCGGCACGGTCGCGATGTTGTCCAGGACCGTGCGGTGGGGGAAGAGCCCGGACTGCTGGATCACATAGCCGATGGACCGGCGCAGCTCGGCGGCGTCCTGTTCCAGGACGTCCTTGCCGTTGACCCTGATCGTCCCCGAGGTCGGATCGACCATCCGGTTGATCATGCGGAGCGTCGTCGTCTTACCGCAACCGGAAGATCCGACGAGGACCGTCACGCCCCCCTCCGGCATCTCCAGGCTGAGGTCGTGCACAGCGGTCGTGCCGTTCGGGAAGCGCTTGTGGACCGTATCGAATTGGATCATGTGGAGTCCCTTGCCCGACTGCATATCATCATGCAGAGTTCTTGGTGACTGAATAGATTGTCAATAGCCCGACGCCGTCCAGGCGTGAATCCCTGGTGACGAACGTTCATGGGGCAAGACGGTGCGTCCGGTTGATGAGGAGTTGCGCATGATGTCGTCTCGAATCGTGGACGGGGAGGCCGATGGCGGCGGCCCGGTCGTCGTTCTGAACGGCCGGGGACTGTTGGTCGCAGATGTCGTACGCATGGCCGAATCCACCGTGAGGCCCGTCCCGGGAGCGGACGGGATGAAGCGGGTGGAGGCCTCGTGGAACGCCGCGCGTGAGATCGCCTCGTGGGGCCGGGTCTACGGTCGCTCCACCGGCGTGGGTGCCAACCGGAATGAGTCCGTGCCGACGGAGGCGGCCGCGGGGCACGGTCTGCGGCTGCTGCGCAGCCACGCCGGAGCGATCGGCGACGAGCTGCCGGCGCGGCAGGTCCGCGCCATGCTGGCGGTCCGTGCCAACCAGGTGCTCGCGGGCGGCGCAGGCCTGCGCCCGACCGTCGTGACGGCACTCTGCGAGGCTCTGGGGGCGGGCGTTCATCCCAAGGTCAACGAGTTCGGTTCGGTCGGCACCGGAGACATCGCCGCGCTCGCGCAGATGGGCCTCGCGCTGGCCGGCGAACACCCCTGGCAGGGCGCGGGGGAGGCCCCCGCTCCGCAGCCCCTCGACAACAACGACGCCCTCGCCCTGATCAGCAGCAACGCGCTCACCCTCGGGCAGTCCGCGCTCGCCCTGCACGAGTTGCGGGGGCTGATCGCGGCCACGCAGGTGGTGGCGGCGCTCTCCCTGATGGCGATCGACGGTTCGTACGAGGCGTACGCGCTGCCCGTGCACGAGGCACGCCGTCACGCCGGTTCGTACGCGGTCGCGGAACGGATGCGGCTGCTGCTCGGCGCACCCGACCGCCCCACGCCGCCGCTCGGGCGTATCCAGGACCCGTACGGTTTCCGCTGCCTGCCGCAGATCCACGGCCCCGCGCAGGACGCGGCGGACGCACTCGACGACGTCCTCACGATCGAGATCAACGCGGCGGCCGAAAATCCGCTGATCTCCGCGGACGACATGGCGGCCTACCACCACGGTGGCTTCTACCTCGCCCAACTCGCGCTGTCCCTGGACCACTTCAGGCTCGCGGTGACTCAGGTGGCGCGCCTGTCGACCTCGCGTCTGTCGACGCTCAACGAGCCGGGCTTCACCCGGCTGCGCCCGTTCCTCGCTGACGGTGAACCGGCGTCGTCGGGCGTGATGATCCTCGAATACGCGGCCGGAGCGGCCCTCGGCGACCTGCGGGCATTCTCCGCGCCCGCGTCCCTCGGCCACGCGGTGCTGTCGCGGGGCGTCGAGGAGCAGGCCAGCTTCGCGTCGCTCGCAGCGCGACAGACGCTGCGGGCCTGCGAGGCGTACCGGCTCGTCGTGGGCTGTGAACTCGTCGCGGCCATGCGGGCGTTGCGCCAGCGCGACATGCGGCTCGACACCGGGCTGCCCGTCGGCCGCGCCTTCGAGCTGGCCGACGCGGTCCTCGACGCGGAGACGAGCGACCGGCCGTTGACGGATGACGTGACGGCGGCGGCCGGACTGCTCGACCGGTTCGCCGAGCTGTGGCTGGACCTCGGTTCCGAGAAGTCGGCCGGCCCCTGGGACAAGGGGTACTGAGACGCCGGCCCGGGCACCGTGGGCCCCGGCCGTGAGTACGCGGGGGGGCCCTCCGCCCACGCCGACGCGTGCCGGCCCCCCGCTCGGGCATGCCGCCGGGTGCGCCGGACCACATGGCCCGGCGCACCCGGCCCTCCCTCTCAGCCGCGGGCGACGGCGATCGCCCCCTGGAGTCGCTCACCCGCCTCGTAGACCATGTACGGCACTCCGTGGTCCGTCCCGAAGCTCGGTGAGGCGCTGCGGCCGTTCTCCGGTGCGGCGGTGCCCGAGTCGTAGAAGACGCCGAGGTGGTCGCGGCGGGAGAAGTCGTTGCCGACCTCGGTGATCAGCAGATTGCCGCCGCTCTCCTTGTTGGTGTTGTAGACGACGTACGTGCTCCCGTTCCGGCTCAGCAGGTGCGGGCCGCCGATGTTGTCCGCGCCGACGTCGGTGTGGCGTACGAGCGGCTGCTGGGCGAAGGTCCAGTCACGGCCGTCCTTCGACCATCCCCACGCGATGTCACGGTGGTTGGACGTGTTGTTGAGCATGAAGAGCATCACGTAGCGTGCGCCGCGCGCGGGCAGGTCGTGCCGGAAGACGCGGGCGTACGACGTCTCGGTGCTGCCCGCCGGCATCATCGCGGTGGTGAGCACCACCTTGTCGTACGTGAAGGTGATGCCGTCCTTGGAACGGGCGAGCCGGGTCGTGCTGTTCTCACCGTGGAAGTAGAGCCAGAACTCCTTGACGTCCTCGTTCCACAGGACGTGCGGGGAGGCGACATGGCTGACCTCGTAGTGCGGCTGCCAGTTGTTGGAGACGATGGGGTTCGCCGTGTATTCGGTGAACGGACCCTCCAGGGAGTCGCCGTACGCCAGGCAGATGCCCCCCGGGGCGTCGTGCGGACCGTAGTAGAGGTAGTAACGGCCCAGTGGATTCGCCAGCTTGTCGTAGACGCCCCGGATGCACGGGAAGATGATCTCGCCGGTCGGGTTGTACTTCAGCTTGGCGGGCGTCAGCAGCGTCTTGACGTAGCGGTAGTCGGGGAATCCTCCGGGGGCCGCCGCCGCGGCCCCTTCCCGCGCGAGGCCCGGGGCTGCCGCGGCGCTGCCCGAGGCGGCGCCGGTGGCGACGATTCCGGTGGTGGCGGCGGCCCCGGCGACCGCGCCCCGCAGGAAGACCCTGCGGCTCGGCCGCCGGGGGCCGGACGCGGCCCGCGGGTCGTGGTGCTGTGTCTCGTGCTCATGGTCGTGCTGTGTCATGTCGTGCTCCGTCCCGAGGAGTGAGCGATCACAGATGACTGGGGTGAGATGTCACAGGTAACTGGCGGCGGTCACGCAGAACCCGCCGAGGGCGACGGCCCAGACGTAGGGCAGGGTCCGCAGCATCACCTGTTGCGGTGTCACCCCCGCGTACTGGGCGCTCCAGACGGTCTGCGTACTGGTGGGGTCCGACACCCCGAAGACCTGGTTGTACGAGGTGGCGAGGCCGAGGACCGCGACGGCCGGGTAGATGCCGGCGGCGATGAGCACACCGGCGATGCCGGCTCCGAGGCCGTAGACGTTCAGCGGTCCCCGGTACAGGCAGAGCGGTACGAGCAGGGTGAACACGAGGACGAACAGCACCGGGTTCTGCGGGCTGACGGCCTTCACCAGCGGTTCCAGGGACTCCACCGCGCCCGGCAGCTTCACGGCGGCGAGCAGGATGCCGATCGCGACGAACAGCACGATCGGTGCCGCCGCGACCTCGAACGCGCCGTACAGCGTGCGCAGCAGCCGCTTGTTCATGTCGCGCGGCCGCGTGGTCGTGACCAGCGCGTACAGGACACCGGCCAGCATCGAGGGCAGGATCGCGACCTCGAAGCCGAGGGCCAGGACCAGCGGTACGAGCGGGGTGAGCAACGCGTACCAGGGCGCGTCGCCGAGCTGCTTGCGTCGCGAGGCGGGCTTCGGGGAAGCCGACTTGAGCGACCACGCGTGCTCCACACCGCGGCGCCGCGTCTCGACGAGGACGAAGAGCACGGCGGCGGCCAGCGCGAAGGGGAACAGCTTCATCATGAAGCCGCGCACGGTGTCGACGGGCAGTTCGAGCGCGGTGGAGAAGAACTGCCAGATGGGCAGTTCGAAGGGCATGCCGGCGGCGATGCCCATCAGGATCGTTCCGGCCGCGGTGACCTTGGGTATGCCGACGGCGATCATGGCGGGGATGCCGATGATGCCGGCGAGCATCGCCGCGGGGGCGGAGCCGGTGACCGTACCGACCAGGGTGGAGACGGCGAGGACGCCGAGGGCGACCACGACCGGCCGGTCCCCGCCGAACTCGACGATCTTGCGGACCAGGGTGCCCGCGATGCCGGTCTCGTCGAGGAGCTTGCCCAGCCAGGAGCCGAGCAGGATCGCGATCATCGTGGCGGCGAGCATCGGCGCGCCGGTCTGCACGACCGTGTCCAGGACGCTGTTCTCGCCGGTCAGCGGGGCGCCCGCGACGAAGGCGATGACGACGCCGAGGATGACGAGCGCGAAGGCGGTGGGCAGCCTGCGGGTGAGCATCGCGGCGACACCGGCCGCCATGACAAGAAGGATGACGACGCCCATGGCGTTACTTCTCTCTTCCGTGCGGGGATCCGTGCTGCGGCTCGGCCGCGGTGGCCAGGGCGGCCGTGAGCAGGAGCGGGCTGCGTCCCAGGCCGCAGGCGGCGCGGGCATGGGCATGGGCGGCGATCTCGTCGGCCCCGGCAACATGGCCGTACAGGGTGTGACGCCCCGCGCGCAGCACGACATGGTTCAGGGCGTGCTTGAGGTCCTTCTTCGCCGGACCGTGGTGCAGACGCTCGTGCACCGCCTCGTGCGCGATCGCCGCCGCCCGTACCGACCCGGCCGGGAACCACTGACGCCAGCCGAGCAGGTCGGTCAGCTCCTCGGCGAGGGCCAGGGTGTCGGTGAACAGCTCGACGGTCGGGACCGGCCGGGAGGTGTAACGGGCCAGGAGGCCCCTCGCCAGACCGTCGTCGCTCTCCACGACGCGGGCCGTGGAGGGGACGGGAGCGAGCGCCGAGCCGAACGCGTCGGCCGTACGAGCCCAGTGACGCAACAGCTCGGGGTCGCGGCCCTCGTGCGTCGGAGTGTTCGCCAGCAGCCGTACGCCGAACTCGACGTCGTCGCACGCCGCGAGTGCCCCGATCGCCGCGAGCGCGGCCCGGTCGAGCAGGGCGGCCGTCATGACCGCACCTCCAGGACGGCGACGACCGGTTCGTCGGCGCCGCGGGCCCGCAGTTCGCTGCGGGCGAGCGCGAGCAGCGGCTGGGGATCCAGCACCCCGGACAGGTCGGCTATTCGGGAACCGAGCAGCAGCCGCAGCGCCGGGGCACGGACGCCACCGTCGCCGTACGACGTCGCCTCCTTCACCAGGCCGGCGAGAACCTCCGGCGCCCGGCCCACGGTCGTGGTCTCGACCAGGGCATCGGGGGCGTGGAGCCGCACGACGCCGTCCGCGTCGACGACGCGCACCGGATGGCGGTCCGGGCGGAACCTCCGGTGCACGTCTGTGCCGTACACGGTGTGGGCGGGGGTGCCCGCGAGCACCCGCACCGCCGCCGGATCGGTCCTGAGGCTCTCGGCCGCGGCCCGCAACCGGTCGGTCTCGTCGGCCCGGTGGGCACGGTCCTGCGTGCGCAGTTCGGTGGCGCCGGTCGCGACGGCCCGCACGGTGCTGGTCTGCGGATCGACGGTGACCTCCACCTCCACGCCGTCGGCGGCGGCGCCCTGAGCGACGACAGCGGCCTCCGCCTCGGCGCGCACGGCGAGTATCTGCTCCTGCCCGGCCCCCGGAATGATGCGCTCGACCTGCTCCCGGATGAGGGCGAGAGCCACACCGATGGGGCTGATCACCTCGCTGTGCCGGGCGATCCTGCCCTTCTGGCCGGTGGAGGCCGCGAGATGGGGAGTGACGGACGCGGCGCCGCCGCCCCCGCCGACGAGCACCGCGGTGTCCTTGTCCAGGCGGTAGTCGCGCATCATCGTGTCGACCACCGCCCTGACCTGGTCGGTGCCCGCGTCCAGGATCATCGTCGCCGCCGTGGCGACATCCGTTCCGAGCAAAGCGGCCAGTGGGGCGATCGCGGCCTCGGCCACAGCCCGGTCGCACTGCGCGAAGTCCCCGTCCGGCACCCGGCCCAGGGCGTTGGCCGCACACGTCATGGTGATCGCGAACCGCCCGCCCGCGGCATCGATCACCGCGTAGTCGGCCGGGTCGTCCTCCATCGGCCGGATCGTGGTGACCTTCGCGTCACGCAGGTCCTCCGCACTCGCGAAGCAGGCGTACGCCAGCCCCGCGATGTGCGCGCTGCGCGGTCCGACACCGGTGACCCTGCCGCCCGCGACACGGACCATCGACCCGCCGCCGACCCCGACGGTCCGGACGTCGAGCGCCGACAGGTACGAGGTCCGGCCGAGGATGGTGGCGTGCCGGACGGCGACCTTGCCCCGCCGCACCACACTGATGTCCGTGGACGTTCCGCCGGTCTCCAGGAACAGGCCCTCGCTGATGCGCTCCTGCATGAGAGCTCCGGCAACACCCGCCGCCGGTCCGGACAGCACGGTCAGCAGCGGCCTGCGCCGCATCTCGTCCAGCGACATCACACCGCCGTCGCAACGCATCACCATCAACGGCGCGCTGACGCCCGCCTTGGTGATGGAGGTGTCGACGAGGTCGGCCGTGGCGAGCATGCGCGGCAGGATCGCGGCGTTCACCACGGCCGTCCGGGTCCGCTTGTGCAGCCCGTACAGAGAGGTGATGTCGTGCGCGGCGGTCGTCGGCAGCCCGAGCTCCGCGGCCGCGGCGGCGACGGCGTCCTCACCCTCGGGGCGGTCGACGCTGAACGGCTGGCTGGCGACGACCACTTCGGCGCCCTCCCGCACGACCGCGTCCAGAGCCGCGCGCACGGCGGGCGCGTCGTCCGGGTCGGCCACATGCCCGTAGACGAGCGGGAGCCGCTTGCCCGGGGTGAGTTCCAACTTGCGGAAGGCGGCCAGCCGACGGGTGAGCGCCGCGCTCGGACCTGCGCCGATGCCGATCAGGCCGACCGTGGCGACGTCGCCCTCCAGCAGGGCGTTGGTAGCCTGTGTGGTGCCGTGGGCGAGGAAGGTCACGTCCTGCGGGGTGTGGCCGGTCTGCTCCAGCAGGCGGTCGAGAGCTTCGACGATGCCGTGGGCGACCCCGTCCTCGTGGTGGTGGCTGGTGGGAACCTTCACCTGCCCCAGCAATTGCAGGGTCGTGGCGTCAACGGCCACGGCGTCGGTGAAGGTTCCGCCCACGTCGATGCCGACGCGGATGCGGTGGGTGTTCATGGCTGGGCACCTCCTTGTGCGGGTGGGCAGGGCGAGGGCGGCAGGGAAACGGTCGCCGTCACGGAACCGGAGCCCTGGGCCGGGCGGGTACAGGTGGAGCTGCGCCCGCCCGGCGCTCCGCCGTCGCCCCGGGGGCCGTGCGGTGAAGCGGTGGTGTGTCCCGGGCGGATGGCGCCGCCCGGTGTTGGGGTCAGTAGCCGCGTACGTCGGGCCAGTGGCGCTGGACGCCTTCGCGGTCCAGGAGCCGTGCGAACGCGTCGAACCGCTTGTCCTCGGCCTGGACCCGGTGCGGCTCGACGCCCTCGGCGACACAGTGCGCCGCGAGGGAGCCGGCGACCTCGCCGATGTTCCATTCCACCGGGTGGAGCCGGTAGCAGCCGTTGGTGATGTGGGTGGTGCCGATGTTCTTGCCGGCGGGCAGCAGATTGCGGACGCGGCGCGGTATCAGCGCACCGAGGGGAATCTCGAACGGAACGGAACCGATGTCGATGTAGTTGTCGCCACCGGTCGAGGGGTGCAGGTCGATGCGGTAGTTGCCGACGCCGACGGAGTCCCGGTATCGGGTGCCGCCGTACGGTCCGACGATGTCGATGGACACGTCGTGCTCGGTGACGGTGGTGACCGCCTTGATGCGGCGCGACTCGCGGACGTACGGAGCCTTGGCGAGACCGTCGGACGTACCGGTGATGTCGGGACGCAGCCGGAGCCCGGGGAACCCGTGGCCGCCGTCCGCGCGCGGCGCCTCGGTCTGGAGCCAGTACAGCACCGACAGGGAGAGCTGGCGGGCCTCGGCGAGCGCGGCGGCGGACGTCTCCTCGCCGGCCCCGATCAGGGGCTTCAGCCAGTAGTCGTTGAGCGGCCAGTTGACCAGGGTGATGTCGGAGTCGAAGGCACCGGGCCGGTGCAGCTTGCGCGCCAGGATCCGGCGGAAGCCGAACAGTTCCTTGTCACCCGCGTCGGCGGACTGGTCCGCGTTGACGTCGAGCGGGTCGAGGTCCGGGTTGGGGACGAAGGTACGCGGAACGGCTTCCAGGCTGCGGGGATCGGGGGCGAGGAAGCCGAGCAGCGGGCCCGGCCAGAAGTCCGGCCGGTAGGTGCGCCAGAAGTCGTAGTCGGCCGGCCGCTCGATGGTGTGGTCCTCGCCCTCGTGGTGGGAGAGCGCGAAACACACCGTGATGCCTTGCTGGTTGAGGGGCTGCGCCTCCTTGGGGGCATGCGGTTCGCCGAACTCGCTGCGGGCCTCCGCACCGATCACGTGCTCCACCCCGGCGAGTTCGAGCAGCTCGCCGGTCTCGGTGGCGTCGATGACGTAACGGGCGCTGACCGTAAGGCGGTTGCCGGTACGGGTGTCCTCCAGCGTGACGGACCGTACGGTGTCGTCGTCCCCCGCCTCGGCGGCGACCGGCCGGTGCTCGGTCAGCAGTGTCAGCCGGCCGGAGGAGCGGTGCGGCGCGAGCATCGCCTCCAGGACGGCGAGGGCGACGCGCGGCTCGTGGCAGAGCTTGCTGACGCGGCCGGACCCGGGGTTGAGGGTGGTGAGGGCCAGGGCCTCGGAGCGCAGCGGGTACCAGCGGCGGTAGTGCTCCCTGATGGACTCGCGCAGGGCGCGGTACGAGGCGGTGGTCCCGAACTCCTCCACCCACGGGTGCTCGTCCGGCGGGACCGCCTGCGAGGTGAGCTGGCCGCCGATCCAGTCCGTCTCCTCGGTGAGGACGACGGTGCGCCCCGCCCGGCAGGCGGCGAGGGCGGCGGCGACGCCGCCGAGGCCGGCGCCCACGATGAGGATGTCGGGTTCGGATGTCACGGTTCTCCTTGAAGTGCTGGGGGCGCCTGGTGCGTTGGTGCAGTGGTGCAGTGGTGCAGTGGTGCGAGCGAGCGGGGGTTGCGTGGAGCCGGGTCAGAGGTGGGCGGGGGGCGGGCCCGCTGTCGAACCGGGGCGGAAGGTGCAGGCCACGAGAGGTTCCGTCGCCTCTTCCCCGGCCACCAGCGCGGCGAGCATGCGCACGGCGGCCGCGCCCAACTGCGGCCGGGGGATGTCGAATCCGGTGAGGTCCGGGCCGTCGGCCAGGTCCGGCGGGGGGCTGCCCAGCAGCGCGAGCGAGGCGTCGCGCGGGCAGTCGATCCCGACGAAGTGCGCGGCGCCGTGCAGGGCTCGCCACGCATCACCGGTATCGGTCTCCTCGGCGACGAACGCCGTTACCCCGTCGTCCAGCCAGCCGCGCAACCGCTCCGCGGTCAGGTCGCGCTCCGGGTCGGCCGAGCGGAAGACGGCTCCCGGGCCTCCGGGCAGCCCCGCCTCCTCCAGCCCCTTGAGGAAGCCGTGCTCACGGTCGGTCGAGGCGGGAGCGTCGTCGTCCTCGCGCACGAGCACGATGCGCCGGTGCCCGAGGGAGGCGAGGTGCGCCACGACCTCCCGGCTTGCGCTGATGTAGTCGGCGCCGACCCAGGCCAGTCCCTCCAGTTCGTCCCTGCGGCCCAGGTGCACCACGGGGAAGCCATCGGCGACCAGCCGCAGCAGCTCGTCGGCGGGAGCGTGGCGTCCGAGGAACAGACAGCCGTCGGCGAGCCGTACCCGGTTGAGTGCGTGGGGCCCCGCGGCACCGGCGCCGCCCGTGCTGGAGCCGGTGAACAGCACCAGGTCGTAGCCGCGGGCCGCGGCCTCCTGCTCCACGCCGACCAGGAACGGGTAGTACGAGTGCTGCACGTCGGTCGGGAACGTGGAGGTGAAGCTGAAGACCCCGAGCAGGTTGTTGCGCGCGGCGGCCAGCCTGCTGGCCGCCGGATCGGGGACGTAACCGAGCGTACGCACCGCGTCGAGCACCTTGCGCCGGGTCTCCTCCGAGATCGTGGCGCCCTGCTTCCTCGCCCCCAGCACCAGCGAGACCGTGGCCTGGGAGACCCCGGCGAGCCGTGCTACCTCGGCCTGCCGAGGCCTGGACGTGCGTCCCCCCGGCGAGGGGGTCCGGCCCGGCCGGGCGCGCTGCTTGGGTTCTTCCACGGTGTGCCTCCGGATCGTTAATGCGTATTACTAATGCGCATTAACGAGTACTGTGAACCTCGGCATCGCAGTGGTCAAGGGTTCGCGCAAGACTTCTTTCGGCCCTTCCGCAATGGGGGCCGGGCCGGGGGACGGGGGTGGCGTGCGGCGCTGCCGGCTCACTGTCGGAGGGCGCGGCTGTACGGGCCCTCCTCGGGGGACTCCGCGGCCGTGCCGGGGTACGCGCGTCGGCCGCGCCAGGCGCGCCGTTCGAGGGGCCCGGGGGCCGGTTACTGCACCCCGTGCGGCCGGAACTGGACGCTGATACGCCCTCCGGCGGACCGGGCGGACTTGGGGATGGCGTGCTCCCAGGTCCGCTGGCACGAGCCGCCCATCACGATCAGGTCGCCGTGCCCCAGCGGACGGCGGACGGTCTCGCCGCCGTCACGCGGGCGGAGCAGCAGGTCGCGGGGTGCGCCGACGGAGAGGATGGCGACCATGGTGTCCTCGCGGGCACCCCGCCCGATGCGGTCGCCGTGCCAGGCCACGCTGTCGCGCCCGTCCCGGTAGAAGCACAGGCCGGCTGTAGTGAACTCCTCGCCGAGCTCGGCGCGATAGTGCGCGGAAAGGGCCTGGCGCGCCTCGTCGAGAACGGGGTGCGGCAGGGGGGCGCCGGCCCGGTAGAAGGCGAGCAGGCGGGGTACGTCCACGAGCCTCTCGTACATCTGCCGTCGCTCCGCCTTCCACGGGACGTCCGTGGCCAGCCGTTCGAACAGGGCTCCGGCGCCACTGAGCCAGCCGGGAAGCAGGTCGATCCAGGCCCCGTCGCCGAGAACCGTCCTGCGCATTGCGCCCAGCGGGCCCAGGCGGACCTCGTCGCTCTGGTCGAAGAGTGATCCCTGGAGCTGGTGGGTTGCCATGCGCCCAGTCTACGTGAATCGAACAGATGCGCTAATTCGGGGCGGGAGGGTGGGCGGGGCTCGAGGCAGCAGGCGTGAGGTCGAGTCGGGCGGCTGCCGCGTCCCAGGCTGCCGTGTCACCACGAGGTCGGTAGTGCCGCAGGTGCTGTGTGGAGGCGACCAGGTCGCGCATCGCCGGCAGGTCTCCCACCAGTCCGGCGGCCCTGGCCTGGACGAGGATGTTGCCGAGTGCGGTGGCTTCGGTGGGGCCCGCGACGACGGGGAGTCCGCTGGCGTCTGCCGTGAGCTGGCAGAGCAGGTCGTTGCGCGAACCCCCTCCGACGAGGTGGATCCGGGCGACATCGCGTCCGGCGAGTTCGGCAGCCTGGCGCAGCGTGCGCCGGTGGGCGAGGGCCAGGCTCTCCAGGATGCAGCGCACGACGGCGCCCTGGCTGTCAGGGACCGGCTGCCCGGTGCGGCGGCAGTACTCCCGAATGCGGACGGGCATGTCACCGGGGGCCAGGAATTCGGGGGCGTCCGGATCGACGACCGCGGCGAACGGTGTGGCGCGCGCGGCGTCGGCAAGCAGAGCGGGGATGTGTGTGGACAGCCCCTCCTTTTCCCAGGTGCGGCGGCATTCCTCGAACAGCCACATGCCCATGATGTTGCGCAGATAGCGGATCGTGCCGTCGATGCCGCGCTCGTTGGTGAAGTTGGCGGCCCGGGACGCCTCCGTGAGAACCGGCGCGTCCAGTTCGAGACCGACCAACGACCAGGTGCCGCAGGAGACGTAGGCGAAGTGCGGTTCCGTTGCCGGGACTGCGACGACGGCGGAGGCGGTGTCGTGCGAGGCGACGGTGGTCACCGGGGTGCGGGCGTCCAGACCGGAGTAGGCGGCGACATGCGGCAGGAGTGTGCCGGCCGGGTCGCCGGGCGCACGCAGCGGCGGCAGCAGACCGGGATCGATCGCGAGCGGCCCGAGGATGTCCATGGACCAGTTGCCCGCACGGGCATCGAAGAGACCGGTGGTGGAGGCGTTGGTCTCCTCGGCGCCCACGGATCCGGTCAGCCAGTGGATGAGCAGGTCGGGAATGAGGAGCAGGGTGCGGGCAGCGGTCAGCTGGGCGCTCGTGGCGGCGGAGGCGAGCTGGAACACGGTGTTGAACGGGAGGTGCTGCAGGCCCGTGACCCGGTACAGCTCTTCGGCGCCGACCGTCGCCCATACCCGTTCCGCGACGCCGTCGGTCCGGCTGTCCCGGTAGTGGTGGGGGGAACCGAGCAGCGCGCCGTCGGCGTCCAGGAGCCCGTAGTCCACGGCCCAGGTGTCCACTCCGATGGAGCTGACACCGCCGGCCCGAGCGGCCTCGCGCAGCCCGTCGAGGATGCCCTGGAAGAGGGCGAGGATGTCCCAACGCAGTCCGTCGGGCAGGGGTACGGGGGTGTTCGGGAACCGGTGCACCTCGGTGAGGTCGAGGTTGTGCGGGCCGACCCGGCCGAGGATCACACGTCCGCTGGTGGCGCCGAGGTCGACTGCGGCGAACGCGGAGCGAAAGGCCGAGGAGGGGGGAGTCGTGGTCACGGGAATTGCCTCCGCTGCGAGCGGCCGGTCGGGAAAGAGGGACGGAGGGAGGAGGGCCGCGTTTTTCCGCTTGCGTGTATCACCTCGCCGGGCAGTGCACCGGTGCATCTGGGGGCGTCGCGCCGGTGCGGCGGCGGCCCCGGATGCACCGGTGGGAGCCTGCTGTCAGCGCAGGAAGGCGGCGGCGACGCCTGCGTCCACGGGGATGTGCAGGCCCGTGGTGTGGGTGAGGTCGCCGCCCGTGAGGGCGAACACCGCGCCCGCCACGTGCTCCGGCAGGACTTCGCGCTTGAGGAGGGTGCGCTGGGCGTAGAACTCGCCGAGCTTCTCCTCCTCGATGCCGTACGTCGCTGCGCGCTGAGCGCCCCAGCCGGCGGCGAAGATGCCCGACCCACGGACGACACCGTCGGGGTTGACACCGTTGACGCGGATCCCGTGCCCGCCGAGCTCGGCAGCCAGCAGCCGGACCTGATGGGCCTGGTCGGCCTTGGTCGCGGAGTAGGCGATGTTGTTCGGGCCGGCGAAGACCGCGTTCTTGGAGGCGATGTAGACGATGTCGCCGCCGAGCCCCTGCGCGATCATGATCCGGGCGGCCTCGCGCGAGACGAGGAAGGAGCCTCGGGCCATGATGTCGTGCTGGAGGTCCCAGTCCTTGGCCGTGGTCTCCAGGAGGGGCTTGGAGATGGAGATCCCGGCGTTGTTGACGACCAAGTCCACGCCGCCGAACGCGAGTGCGGCGGTCGCGAACGCCTCGGTGATCTCGTGCTCCGAGGTGACGTTCACCGTGACGGCCACCGCCTTGTCGGGGCCCCCGAGCTCTTCGGCGACGGCGGCGGCGGTCTCGGAGTTGAGGTCGGCGACGACGACGCACGCGCCCTCGGCGACCAGGCGGTGCGCGATGGCCTTGCCGATGCCGCTTCCCGCGCCCGTCACGAGGGCGACGCGGGTGGCGAGGGGCTTGGGCGCGGGCATCCGCCGGAGCTTGGCCTCTTCGAGCGCCCAGTACTCGATGCGGAACTTCTCCGACTCCTCGATGGGCGCGTAACTGGAGACGGCCTCGGCGCCCCGCATGACGTTGACGGCATTGCGGTAGAACTCGCCCGCCACCCGCGCGGTCTGCTTGTCCTTGCCGAAGGAGAACATGCCGACGCCCGGAACGAGCACGATCGCCGGGTCCGCGCCGCGCAGGGCGGGGGAGTCCGGGGTGGCGTGCCGCTCGTAGTAGGCGCGGTACTCCGTGCGGTACTCATGGTGGAGCTCCTTCAACCGGGCGATCGCCTCGTCCAGCGGGGCGGAGGCGGGCAGGTCCAGGACCAGCGGGCGAACCTTCGTACGGAGGAAGTGATCGGGACAGGACGTGCCGAGTGCCGCGAGCCTCGGGTGCTCGGCGCGGGAGACGAAGTCCAGTACGGCCCCGGCGTCGTCGAAGTGGCCGACCTGCGGCCGGTCCTGGGAGGCCAGGCCCCGGATGACGGGGGCGAGGGCGGCCGCCCGCTGCCGCCGCTCGGCTTCGCCCAGCGGCTCGTACCCCGCCAGCACCGGACCGAAAGGCTCTGCCTTGCCCTTGGCCGCGAGGTATTCCTCGGCGGAGCGGATGATGAACAGTGAGTTGGCCTCGCACTCCTCGGACGTGTCGCCCCAGGCGGTGATGCCGTGGCCTCCGAGGATGCAGCCGACGGCCTGGGGATGGGCTGCCTTGATCGCGGCGATGTCCAGGCCGAGCTGGAACCCGGGCCGGCGCCAGGGCACCCAGACCACCTTGTCGCCGAAGCAGTCGGCGGTCAGCTTCTCCCCGTCGGCGGCGCAAGCCAGCGCGATACCCGAGTCCGGGTGCAGGTGGTCCACGTGCGCGACGTCCACCAGACCGTGCATCGCCGTGTCGATCGAGGGGGCCGCTCCACCCCTGCCGTGCAGGCAGTAGTCGAAGGCGGCGACCATCTCGTCCTCGCGCTCCACCCCGGGGTACACGTCCTTGAGCGCCCGCAGCCGGTCCAGCCGGAGCGCTGCCAGGCCGGTCTCGGTGAGGGTGCCGAGGTCGCCGCCCGACCCCTTGACCCACAGGAGCTCGACCTCGCTACCGGTGGCCGGATCGGTCCCGGCGCCCTTCGCGGAGGTGTTGCCGCCCGCGTAATTGGTGTTGCGCGGGTCGGAGCCGAGCCGGCGGGAACGTGCGATCAACGCGGAGGCCGTGACGTGCGAGGCGGAGGACATGAGGGATTCCTTCGAGATGTGAGGTGCGGTACGCGTGGAGAGCCGGAACCGACAGGCGGGACTTTCGAAACACGCCCTAGGCGCCCCAGCCGGCCTGGTCGCCGCCGACGCGGTCGGCGGCGATCCGCTCGTGCCAGCCGGAGGCCCGGTAGGCGGCGATCGGGTCGGGCGCGAGGCCCTGTTCCTCGCGGAGTTCGCGCAGGAGGGGACGCACGTCGGTGTTGTAGGCGTCCATCAGGGTTTCGTTGGCGCCGAGCACATCGCCGTCCCGCTGGGCCGCGGCCAGTGCGTCCATGTCGACGAGCAGGGCCTTGGCGGTGGACTCCTGGACGTTCATCACGGAGCGGATGACAGCCGGGATCTTCGCCTCGATGTTGTGGCACTGGTCCAGCATGAACGCCACGTTCGTCTCGGCCTCGAGACCGCCGTTCTTGGTGACCTCGTGCATGATCCGGAACAACTGGAACGGATCGGCCGAGCCGACCATCAGGTCGTCATCCGCGTAGAAGCGGGAGTTGAAGTCGAATCCACCGAGCTTCCCCTCCCGCAGCAGCAGCGCGACGATGAACTCGATGTTGGTACCCGGAGCGTGGTGCCCGGTGTCCACGACGACCTGCGCCTTCGGGCCCAGCTTGAGGCAGTGCGCGTACGCGGTGCCCCAGTCCGGCACGTCCGTGGTGTAGAAGGCGGGCTCGAAGAACTTGTACTCCAGCAGGATCCGCTGGTTCTCCCCCAGGCGTGCGTACACCTCGGCCAGCACCTCGCCCAGCCGGCCCTGGCGGGCGACGATGTCGTCCTGGCCGGGGTAGTTGGTCCCGTCGGCGAACCAGAGCTTCAGATCCGTGGACCCGGTCTCATCCATGATGTCGACGCATTCCAGCAGGTGGCCGACGGCCTTGCGGCGGACCTCCGCGTCGGGATGGCAGACGCTGCCCAGCTTGTAGTCGTCGTCCTGGAACGTGTTGGAGTTGATCGCCCCCAGTTCCAGCCCCCGCTCCTTGGCGTGTGCGGCCAGGGCCGCGTAGTCATCGACCCGGTCCCAGGGGATGTGCAGCGACACCTTGGGCGCGATCCCCGTGAACTCGTGAACCTTGGCCGCATCCTCGAGCTTCTCGTGGGGAGTCCGGGGCACGCCGGCCTGCGCGAACACCTTGAAGCGGGTGCCGGAGTTGCCGTAGCCCCAGGACGGGGTCTCGATCCGCTGGTCGGCAAGCGCGGCTTTCACTGCGGCGATATCAGGCATGTCCACCTCGGGTTGTGCGGGCGGCCCGAGCAGCGAGGGCCGTAAGTTTAGATGAATCGATTCACTGTGCGCACGAAGTTAACGGGGTGTGAGTGGGCCGTCAAGGCTTCCCGCTGGATAACGGGCGAGTTACCGGATTGTGTCTTCGGTGGCGCGCCGATGCTCATCGCCCTGCACCTTCGCAGTTCAAGGTGGGGCAGAGGCATCCAACTCGGGCACGCCACGCGATTCGTGGTGTTCGGCGCGCACCACCCCTTGACGTGTTCGGCAGGGCGGGGCTAGCTTCCCGGCAACTCCACTGAAACATTTCATGTCGACGCTCTGCTCAAGCACGGGAGAACATCCATGACGCACCCCGAACCGGAGACGACTCCGGTACTCGCACTGGAGGGGGTGAGCAAGTCCTTCGGTGCCGTCCGGGCTCTGCGCGGCGTGTCCCTGCGGCTGTACGCCGGAGAGGCGCATGCCCTCGCGGGTGAGAACGGTGCCGGCAAGTCGACCCTGATCAAGGCGCTCGCCGGCGTGCACCGCCCGGATGAGGGCACGGTCCTGCTGGACGGCAAGCCGGTCGAGTTCCACGGCCCGGCCGACGCCCGCGATGCCGGTGTGGCTGTGATCTATCAGGAGCCGACACTCTTCCCGGACCTGTCCGTCGCGGAGAACATCTTCGTGGGCCGCCAGCCGAGGCGCTCATTCGGCCGGGTGGATCACCGTGCCGTGACACGGGCGGCAGCCGACCTGTTCGCACGCCTCGGTGTCGACCTCGACCCCGATCAGCCGGCGCGCGGGCTGTCGATCGCCGACCAGCAACTGGTCGAGATCGCCAAGGCGCTCTCCTTCGACGCGCGCGTCCTGATCATGGATGAGCCGACCGCCGCGCTCACCGGCAGCGAGGTCGCCCGCTTGTTCGGCGTCGTCAGGACCCTCCGCGCGGAGGGCGCGGCAGTGCTGTTCATCTCGCACCGCCTGGAGGAGATCTTCGCGCTCTGCCGGCGTGTCACCACCTTGCGCGACGGCGCCTGGATATCCAGCGAGCTGCTCAGCGGTCTGAGCGAGGACGACCTCGTGCGCCGCATGGTCGGCCGCGACCTGGACGAGCTGTACCCGAAGCAGAGCACGGAGATCGGCGAAGTGGCCCTCAGCGTGCGTCGGTTGACCCGCGAGGGGGTGTTCACGGACGTCTCCTTCGATGTCCGGCGGGGCGAGATCGTCGGCCTCGCGGGCCTGGTCGGCGCCGGCCGCAGCGAAGTGGCCCGCGCCGTGTTCGGCGTCGACCGGTTCGACGGCGGCGAAGTCGAGGTCCTCGGCCGCAAGTTGCGACCAGGCGCCCCGAGCCTGGCGATGGCAGCCGGCCTCGCCCTCGTACCCGAGGACCGCCGGGCCCAGGGCCTGGTGATGGACATGTCCATCGAGCGGAACATCGGTCTGACCGGTTTCGCCGCGACCACGCGCGCCGGTCTGATGAACCGCGCCGCCGAACGCGACCGTGCGGTGGACTGGGCGGTCAAGCTCCAGGTCAAGTACGCCCGGCTCGCCGACGTCGTCGGCACGCTCTCCGGCGGCAACCAGCAGAAGGTGGTCCTCGCCAAGTGGCTGGCCACCTCCCCGCAGGTGCTGATCGTCGACGAGCCGACCCGCGGGATCGACGTCGGCACGAAGGCCGAAGTCCACCGACTGCTCTCCTCACTGGCTGCCGAAGGGGTCGCGGTGCTGATGATCTCCTCCGACCTCCCGGAGATCCTCGGCATGGCCGACCGGGTGCTCGTGATGCACGAAGGCAGGTTGACCGCTCGGATCCCCCGGTCCGAAGCGACCGAGGAGACAGTGATGGCGGCGGCGACCGGCCGTGCCGACCGAGGAAGGACCGCGGCATGACGGTGACTGCAGACCCCGTGCGGCGCGAGCCGGCACCCCAGTCGGTGGCCTCGCGACGGCTCGTCGACAAGGTGTTCAAGGCCCGTGAACTGGCCGTGGCCCTCGTGCTCGTCGTGATGCTCGGTGTGACCCAGCTTTCCAACGGCGAGTTCCTGTCCGAGCAGGGCGTCAAGGACCTGCTGCTGAACGCGACCATTCTGGTCCTGGTCGCGGTCGGCCAGGCGGTGGTGGTGATCACCCGCAACGTGGACCTCTCGGTCGGCTCCGTCCTCGGGATCTCCGCCTTCGCCGCCGGGATCTACCTCCAGGACGGCGGTAATCCCTTGATCGCGGTCCTGCTCGCCGTCGGCCTCGGCGCCCTCTTCGGTGTTCTCAACGGAGCCCTGGTGAGTCTGGGCAAGGTCCCCGCACTCGTCGTCACCCTCGGCACGCTCTACATCGTCCGTGGCATCGACTCCATCTGGGTCGGATCCCGCCAGATCACCGCCGACGCACTGCCCGCCTCGTACGTCGACTTCGGGCACGACGGGATCTGGGTGCTGCCCTATCTCGCCCTGCTCGCCATCGTCGTACTGGCCGCGGTCGCCTACTACCTGCGCAGTTACCACAGCGGACGCGACCTCTACGCCCTCGGCTCCAGCCCCGAAGCCGCCCGCCTCGCGGGCATCCCGGTCCGAGCCCGGATCATGACGGCCTACGTGCTCTGCGGCGCCCTCGCAGGCCTCGCCGGAGCCCTCTACCTCGCCCGCTTCGGCAACGTCGACTCCGCCACCGGCACCGGCTACGAACTCACCGTCGTCAGCGCCGTCGTCGTCGGCGGCGTCGCCTTCACCGGCGGCTCCGGAACCGTCTACGGCGCCGCCCTCGGTGCCCTCCTGCTCACCTCCATCAACAGCGTGCTCCCGGCCATAGGCGTCAGCTCCGTCTGGGTCACCGCGATCAACGGCTTCCTGCTGCTGCTCGCCATCGCCGCCGACCGGATCCTGGCCCTACGGGTGGCCGCGGCGCTGCGCAAGAAGGCCGCACAGATGAGGAGCGCCCGCCATGCCTGACACCACGAAGACCACGACTCCGGCCGCTCAGCCACCGGCCCTCGCCCGCCTCGCGGGAGCGGTGCGATGGGACACCGCCGTCGGCGCCCTCCTGCTGACCCTCCTGATCTGTTCGTTCTCCTTCGTCGACAACTTCGGCAACGCGCTGAACCTCTCGTTCCTGATCGGCAACACCCTGCCGATCGCGCTGATCGCCCTGCCCATGACCATGCTGGTGGTCTCCGGCGAGGTCGACCTCTCCGTCGGCTCCACGGCAGGACTGTCCGGAGCAGTGATGGGCGCGCTGTGGAACGCCGGGATGACCATCGAGACGATCATCCCGCTGTGCCTGCTGCTCGGTGTCATCTGCGGTCTGATCAACGGACTGCTCGTCACCCGACTCGGACTGCCCTCGCTCGCCGTGACCATCGGCACCATGGCCGCCTACCGCGGCATCGCACAGATCGTCCTCGGCTCCGACTCCGTCACCGACTTCCCCACCCAGTACCTCGACTTCGGCGCCGGCCGCATCGGCGACACCTTCATCCCCTACGCGGCCATCCCCTTCACCGTGCTGCTCGCCGTGGCCGTCGTCGTCCTGCACGCCACACCGACCGGCCGCTCCCTGTTCGCCACCGGTGCCGGCGAGGACGCGGCCCGCTTCTCGGGCATCCGCGTCAAGCGGCTCAAGCTCTCCATGTTCGTGACCACCGGCGCCGTCTCCGCTCTCACCGGAGTCTTCTGGGCACTGCACTACGCCAGCGCCCGCTACGACAACGCCACCGGGCTCGAACTCTCCGTCATCGCCGCGGTGCTGCTCGGCGGCATCGACTTCGACGGGGGCAAGGGAACCCTGGGCGGCGCCATCGCCGGCGTACTGCTGCTCGGCACCCTGCAGAACGTCATGAGCCTGATCAACGTCTCCGCCCAGTCCCAGATCGTCGTCACCGGCGTCCTGCTGGTGATCTCCGTCCTCGCCCCCCGCGTCGGCCGCCAGGTCAGCCAAGCCCGGGCCCGCAGGAGAACAACGGCAACGACCGCGGCGATCCCACCCCGGGCCGGCACCGCCTGACCGTCCCCACCGCACCCGCCTTGCAGCCTCCGCACACCGCGCCACCGTGGAGCCGCACACCCCCTGCACGCGTTCCGCCACCGTTCGGGCATGCGCCCGACAACCCCTGCCGCTCGGCAGCGAAAGGAAACAGTCATGTACGGCCCCGCCCCCAGAAGCATCCGGCTCACCGCCGCCCTCGCCGTCTCGGCCGTTCTCGCCCTCGGCGCCACCGCCTGCTCGGGCACCACCAAGGACTCCGCCGACAAGGCGGCCGGCCCGGCCGCCGCCACCGGCAAGGCCGACCCGAACAAGGCGACCAAGAAGGGCCTGACGGTCGCGTTCCTGCCCAAGCAGGTCAACAACCCCTACTTCACCACGTCGGACAACGGCGGCAAGAAGGCCCTGGGACAGCTCGGCTCCACGTACAAGGAGGTCGGCACCAGCAGCGGCACCGACACCTCCGGGCAGGTCTCCTACGTCAACACGCTCACCCAGCAGCAGGTCGACGCCATCGCGGTCTCCGCCCAGGACCCGGGCGCCCTGTGCACGTCGCTGAAGCAGGCCATGAAGAACGGTGTCAGCGTCGTCACGTACGACTCCGACACGCAGACCGGCTGCCGCCAGGTCTTCGTCTCACAGGCCAGTGCGGAGGACCTCGGCCGCACCCAGATCCAGCTGCTGGCGAAGCAGATCGGGGGCAAGGGCGAGATCGCGATCCTCTCGGCGGCCCAGACGGCCACCAACCAGAACACCTGGATCGACTTCATGAAGGACGAGCTGAAGAAGCCCGAGTACAAGGACATCAAGCTGGTCAAGACCGCCTACGGCGACGACGACGCCCAGAAGTCCTTCCAGCAGACCCAGGGCCTGCTGCAGGAACACCCCGACCTCAAGGGGATCGTCTCCCCGACCACCGTAGGCATCAAGGCGGCCGCCCAGTACCTGTCCGGCTCCAAGTACAAGGGCAAGGTCAAGCTGACCGGCCTGGGCACCCCGAACGACATGCGTGCCTACGTCAAGAACGGCACCGTCGAAGGCTTCGAGCTGTGGGACCCGGCCAAGCTCGGCGCCCTCGCCGCCCACACCGCCGTCGCCCTCGAATCCGGCCAGATCACCGGCGCCGAGGGGGAGACCTACAAGGCGGGCGACCTGGGTTCCTTCACGATCGGGAAGGACGGCGTCGTCTTGCTCGGCAAGCCCACCGTCTTCGACAAGGCCAACATCGATCAGTTCAAGTTCTGAGCCCTGTGACTCCAGTGCGGCCGAGGAGTGGGTGGGGGCCCCGTACCGTCCGAGACCGACACGGCGGGGCGCCCGCGCCCCCTCGCTTTCCGGTACCGGCCCCGCGCGTCGGGAGTCACGGAACTTGAGGCCCGCCGGCCGGCGAGATGGGGCAGTTCTCCGAGAAGCGTGAGGGAACGAGCACCCGACACCACCATGCGCCCGGCCGGGCAGGTACTCCGCCTCACACAGCGGGGTGGTTGCGAAAAGAAGGGGCAGGTGGGGGAGTGCCGAGAGTGGCACGGGCGGCGAGCATCAAGGACGTGGCCCGTGAGGCCGGTGTCTCGGTGGGCACGGTCTCCAACGTGATCAATCGTCCCGATCGCGTCTCCGAGGGGATGCGGCGGGACGTGCAGAGAGCGATCTCGGCCCTGGGCTATGTGCGCAGCGAGCACGCCCGCCAGCTGCGAGCCGGTCGCAGCCGGATCATGGCGCTGCTCGTCCTCGACATGGGCAACCCGTTCTTCGTCGACATTGCACGTGGAGCCGAGCGCGCCGCGCGTGACGCGGGGCTTGGTGTCATGGTCTGCAACAGTGGCAAACCCGCGGGACGAGGCGGACTACCTCGCTCTCTTCGCCGAACAGCGGATCCGTGGAGTGCTGGTCACCCCCACCGAATCCGACGGGACCAATCTGCGCCGGTTCCGGCGCCACGGAATTCCCTTCGTCCTGGTGGACCGGGTGTCAGGAGATGACGAAGGGTGCTCCGTCTCCGTCGACGACGTCGCCGGGGGAGCCCTGGCGATCCGCCATCTGATCGCCGGGGGGCACCGCTCCCTCGCCTACGTCAGCGGGCCGGAGCACCTCACGCAGGTGCGGGATCGGCGCCTCGGCGCGCACACCGCGCTCGATGAGGCGGGTCTTCCGCCCGATGCACTGCTGGAGATCCCGGCCGAGCGTCTCGACGTCGCTGCCGGGCGTGACGCCGGAGCCCGGCTCCTGGGCCTGGCACGACGTCCCACCGGCGTCTTCTGCGCCAACGACCTGCTGGCTCTCGGTGTACTGCAGTCCCTGTACATGGCCGGCGTTCGGGTTCCGGATGATCTGGCCATCGTCGGATACGACGACATCGAGTTCGCGGCGGCGGCGACGGTCCCCCTCACGTCAGTGCGGCAGCCCGCCCTGACCATCGGAGCGAAAGCAACGGAGCTCCTGCTGCGGGAACTGAGCGAGGGGACAGCCGCTCACCGGTATGAGGGGACAGCCGCTCACCGGCACGAGCACCTCGTTCTTCAGCCGGAGCTGGTCGTCCGTCAGTCCACGCTGCCTCCGGTCTGATCGGCAGGGCGCGGGCGCTTCCACGGCAGGGGGTGACTGTTTGCGGCGCACGACGGTCGGTTGCGGGTCGTGCGCCTTTCGCACCGCTCGGCGACTGTTCCCCTCACTGGTGGTCTTCGCCGTCGGCCACACGGTCGGCGCGCGCAGCTCGAACCGGTTCTGGCACATCAGACGTCGCTCGAGGGCCGCTGGTCGGGTGTCCTCACCGCGGCATTCAGTCAGAGCGCCTGACGTGGGACCAGGATCCCGCGTGCCGAGCGCTCGCGGCCGCCTTCAAGCCCTCTGTGTTCGTGAGGCCGACAAGTGGACCGCGTACCACCGGCACGCGCCGCCGCAAGCCCGGTGCGCTCCGCCGAATGGTTGATATCAAGTCAATTCCCTTGGTGCGGAATCACTCTGCTGGGTTAATTCAGGTGTCTGCATCAATGGGCGATGATCCATCGAGTCCTGGCGGGCGAGCCTCCCTCCCGGGGCTGAACTCATCCCGTCCGGGCGGGCCTCCGCACATTCCCATCGGCCGGCGGCCGGACGTCTCTTGTGGCCTGGGCCGGTTCGGAACATCCGTGGATCGGACACCCGGTCGCTGCTCGGAGAAGTCTTCCGAGTGAGGAGGAACCCCTCATGCCCATCAGTCCCAACCAAGGCCCCACCAGCGGCGGAACAACCGTCACCGTCACCGGCGTGAACCTGTCCGGCGCCACCGCCGTCCACTTCGGGTCCCGGACGGCCACGATCACCGCGAACACCCCGACCGCGATCACCGTCATCGACCCCGCGGGCTGCGGCGTCGTCGACGTCAACGTGACGACCGCAGGTGGGACGAGCAACTCGCTCTCCTTCTTCTACATCAGCCCGCCCATCGCGGTATCCCTCGGCCCGGGGTCCGGTCCCACCGCGGGCGGCAACACGGTCACCATCAACGGCTACGGCCTCTCCACGGCCACGGCCGTGTCCTTCGGCTCCAACAGCGCGACCCCGACAGTCGTCTCGGACAGCCAGTTGTCGGTGATCGTTCCGGCCGGAAGCTCGAGCGGCTCCGTCGACGTCACCGTCTCCACCACCGGGGGAACGACCGGTCCGCTGACCTACGCCTACGCCGACGCGCCGACCCTGGTCTCGCTCACACCCACCTCGGGGCCGACGTCAGGCGGCACTTCGGTGACCGTCAGCGGCACCGGCCTCGCGTCCACCACGGCCGTCACCTTCGGCGGTGTTCCCGCGTCCTTCGCAGTGCTGAACAGCTCCACGCTGGTGGCCGTCACCCCGCCCGGCACGCCGGATTCCGTCGATGTCGTCGTGACCACCGCGGGCGGCAGCGCCACGCTCGGCGACGGCTTCACCTACGCGTCCGGTCCCGGTATCTGACGGCGTCTCGTACACACGCCTGTCCACGGCTCCGGTCCGCTTCGGTCCACCGGCCGGCGGAAGCGGTGCGGCATCGAGTCCGCCCGGCCGTACCGCTTTCGTGACCGCCGGCTCGCGGCCCGGTCAGGCCCACCACACCCCCTTGGAGTCACCGTGGCCCCTCCCGTCCTCACCTCGGTCGTACCCACCACGGGTCCGGCTGCGGGCACCAATCCCGTCACCCTGAACGGAAGCCAGTTCACCGGCGCCACCGCCGTCACGTTCGGATCCGCGGCCGCCTTGTCGCACACGGTCAACACCCCGTCGACGATCACGGCGACCGTCCCGCCCGGAACCGGCACGGTCAACGTCACCGTGCGCACACCCGCCGGGCTCAGCAACACGGTCGCCTACTCCTACGCGCCCACGCCGAGCCTCAGCGCGGTCTCGCCGAACCAGGGACCGACGTCGGGCGGGACCGGTGTGGTCCTCATCGGCACCGGCCTCACCGGGGCCACAGCCGTCACCTTCGGCAGCATCCCTGCGACCTCCTACACCGTGAACTCCGCCACCCAGATCACCGCCGTCACCCCGGCGGGCACCGGCGCGGTGGCGGTCACCGCGACCACCGTCGGCGGAACCTCGGGGCCGCTGTTCTTCTACTACCTGAACGCGCCCTCGCTGCTGTCCGTCTCGCCCGCCGGCGGCCCGGCGTCCGGCGGGACCGGTGTGGTCCTCATCGGCACCGGCCTCACCGGGGCCACAGCCGTCACCTTCGGCAGCATCCCTGCGACCTCCTACACCGTCAACTCCGCCACCCAGATCACCGCCGTCACCCCGCCCGGCACCGGGTCCGTCGGGTGCACCGTCACCGGCCCCGGCGGCACCAGCAACGCCGTCAGTTACACCTACCTCGCCGCGCCGGTGCTCACCGCTCTCTCGCCCGCGCAGGGGCCGACGGACGCGGGCACCGCCGTGACCCTGACAGGCACCGGGCTGACCACGACGTTCGCGGTCCACTTCGGCACCGCACCGGCGGCCTTCACCGTGGTGTCGGACATGACCGCGATCGCGATCGCCCCGGCAGGTCCGGCAGGTTCGGCGCAGGTGAACGTCACGACGTCCGGCGGCACCAGCAACTCGCTCGCCTACCAGCGCGTCGCGCCTCCCGCGATCTAGTGTCACGGCCTCGGCCCACCGGCCCCCTCCGGCCCATCCGAGTGAGCCGATGACTCAGGTGGATCCGCCGGGACCCGTGCCTCCCGCACATGCCCTCACAAGCGGCCTAAGGTCACGCTCCGAACGGTTACGGCGAACCCCCGCCTGACGACCAGACCTAGGAGGCCCCCCAGTGAAAGCGTGGCGTGCCCGCAATGCCGGACTCATGGTCGCCGTAGCGGCGGCGGCCACAGTGCTGTCCCTCGCTCCGTCCGCTGCCGCCGCCGATCTGTCGTCGACCACGGTCCAGGTCGTGCCCTCCTCGGCGGTGACCGGGCAACTGGTGACCCTCGAAGCGACGGTGACCTGCAGCTCGGACCCGAGCGGCGGCCTCGGCGTGACGTTCTTCGACGGCCCGGACCTTCTCGCGACCGCAGCCGTCTCCGCCGACGGGCACTCCTCACTGACGACCGGTTTCACCACCACCGGAACACACACCATCACCGCCGCCTACAACGGCGACGACAGTTGCGGCGCTTCGAGCGACACCACCACCGTCACCGTGTCCCAGGCCCCGGCTCCCCCGGCCGACGCTCCGGGATGCCTGCTGTGCGGACTGATCGACTTCACCGTCGGAGACATCCACAACGAGGTCAACGTCAACAGCCACAATGTGACACGCATCCGCAACTGAGTCCGGCCGCAGGCCGCTGGAAAGCGCGAGAGGGGTGCCACGCAACGATGGCACCCCTCGCCTGCACCGCTCGTCACTCGCCAGGACAGGCCTGTGCCACACATGACCCTCGACAGTGGCGGTAGGCGGACGCCCGTCTACCGCCACCGGGGTGGGACGTGAGCCGAAGTGGTTGAGGGCATGGCTGCTCAGTGCAGCCATGCCCTCAGTGCGTGCGGTCGAGATCAGTCGGTCATGTTGCCCATCTTCCAGACGGTCATGGACTTGATGACGCTGCCGTCGCCGAACAGTCGCAGGCCGAGGGAGTCCTGGCGGAAGGGGTAGGCGCGGGTGGTGATGGACTTGTGTGAGTTCGCGTATGCCTCGATCATCGAGCGGTCGAGGAACACGTCGAGGGTCAGGTTGCCGCCCGAGAGCGTGAGTGGCCCCTTGTGGATGCCGAAGTTGGGCTCGGCGCTGGAGTTGTTCCCGGATCGGGACCGGTCGACGCCCAGCTGTCCCGCGGGGGCGTCGTAGAACAGGCGGGTGCGTTCCTCGTCTCCGGGGCTGCGGAGTACGTCGAGGCCGAAGGTGTCGGCGGTGCCTCGTTCCATGGTCAGCTTGATGTGGAGCATGTTGCCCTTGACGTTTGCCAGGCGCGTGTTGGCGTCGTTGATGGACGTCGGCGCCGTGATGTCGAGGAGCGGTTCGCCGGCGTGGAGGCGGGAGACCTCCTCCACGGGGCGGAAGCCGAGGTCTCCGTCGGGCCGCATGTTCAGTTCGATGGGGAGCCCGGCGTTGTGGGCCCAGCCGGCGTCGTAGTGGGCGCGTTCGGTGCGCCGGTCCTGGGCGATGCTGAAGACGAGAGATCGTCCCTTGTCGTCGACCGTTCCGCTGGGGCCGGTGAAGTGGTCGCCGTAGTCCATCAGCTTGGGCTCGGTCGTGTCGGGTGTCCATCGGCGGGCCCCGGCGTCCCAGGTGCCGACCCAGTAGTAGACGTACTTGCTGCTGTATTCGCCGGGGCCGGCGGGGAAGGCCGGGTTGATGAGCAGTGCCCGGCGCTGGCGGCCCTGTGCGTCCTTGCCGATGGGCAGGAAGGTGGGCAGTTCCCAGACCTGGCCGGTCTTGGGGTGGGCTGCGACGTCGCCGACCATCAGAGGGCCTGAGTAGGTCCAGTCGGTGAGGTTCTTGGAGGTGTAGAGGAGGGCGGTGCCGCCGACATCGGCGCCCGACGTGCTCTGGACGCCTGAGCCCATCAGCTGGAACCAGGTGTCTCCTTCCTTCCAGACGAAGGGGTCACGGAAGTCGCCGTAGCGGACCTTGCGTCCCGCGCCGACGTCGAGGTCGGCGGCCTGGCTGGTGACCAG
Source organism: Streptomyces sp. NPDC005761 (assembly GCF_040630635.1). Lineage (NCBI taxonomy): Bacteria > Bacillati > Actinomycetota > Actinomycetes > Kitasatosporales > Streptomycetaceae > Streptomyces > Streptomyces sp. NPDC005761. The sequence goes on from NZ_JBEXXX010000034.1 coordinate 81,402, forward strand.
GGTGGGGTGCATCTTCCACTCGACCAGGTCGGGGTCGCTGGGGTCGACGGGGCGGGCGAGGCCGGTTGCCTGGTTGGGGCGTTGGGAGTCGTTACCGGCCGTGAACAACAGGACGGGGACGCCGTTCTCGTCGAGGGTCGAATCGCCGGACCAGACGCCGTCGGGTGCCACGCTGTCGGCTGTGGGGACGAGAGCGTCGGGCAGGTCCTTCCAGTGGACCAGGTCCTCGCTGACCGCGTGACCCCAGCCGATGTTGTGCCAGTAGGGGCCGTGGGAGTTGTGCTGGTAGAAGAGGTGGTACTTGCCGTTGACCTGGATGGGGGCGTGGGGCTCGTTCATCCAGTGGTTGGGGGCGGTGAAGTGGTAGCCAGGGCGGTAGCGGTCGCCGTCGTAGCGTGAGCGGTCCATGGCCATGCGTGCCTGGGGAATGCTGCCGCCGCTGAACGACTGCAGGTCCTTGCTATGGCTCGCCGTGACGGCCGCGGGGGTGAGCGGGTCGGTGTGGACCTTCACTTCGTCGATCAGACCGTTGAACATGTTGACGGCGAAGGTGCCGTTGATGATCGCGGGCTGATTGTGGCGCCCGATGATCAGGGGAACGTCGGTCTTGGCCAGGCGTGCGCTGGTGGGGATGGTGGTCTGGGCGACCTGCGTGCCGTTCAGGTACAGCCTGATGGCACCTTCACCCGGCGCGAATACGGCGGCGAGGTGGGCCCACTTCCCGGCGTCCAGGGCCGCTGACTTGGGTACCTTCGTCTCGTACCAGCTGTCACCTGTCGGCGTACTTGCCTATGTGCAGGGGTGCGTACGGATGAACGTGCAGAGCAAGTAGCCGCCCGGTGCGCTCATCGCCATGCGAGAGGATGGAG